>VGPP01000155.1 GCA_016882585.1 Cyanobacteria bacterium M_surface_7_m2_037 | reverse complement strand
TAGCCGAGGGTCTTGGAGCCTTCGGAGTAGTAGGGGCGCAGGTTGATGTTCACGAAGCCCCAGCCGTAGGTGTTGGCCACTTCCGAGCACAGGCGATTCACCTGGTCGTAGTTGCCCTTCACCGCCATCAGGGTGGGGTTGTAGATCAGGGTGCCGAGCACCTTGCCCAGCTCCAGATCGCTGGGGATGAACACGCAGCAATCCAGGCCCGCGTGGGCGGCGATGGCCGCGGTGGAGTTGGCCAGGTTGCCGGTGGAGGCGCAGCTCACCGTTTTGAAGCCCAGTTCGCGGGCGCGGGTGAGGGCGACGCTCACCACGCGGTCCTTGAAGGAGAGCGTCGGCATATTGACGCCGTCGTTCTTGATGTAAAGGCTCTTGAGGCCCAGGCGCTTGGCCAGGTTGTTGGCCTTGAGCAGCGGCGTGAAGCCGGTGCCCACATCGATCGGATCGCCGGCGATCGGCAGGAATTCGCGGTATCGCCAGATCGAGGCGGGGCCGGCTTCGATCGTGGCGCGGCTGACGCGGCTCTTGATCGCCTCGTAGTCGTACACCACCTCCAGCGGACCGAAGCACACGTCTTCGCAGACATGGCGTGCGCCGGCTTCGTAGGGCTGGCCGCACTCCTTGCAGCGCAGACCTGTGAAGGTGGGGCCTGCGGTGGAGAGGGAAAGGGTCGCCGTCACGATCGCGTCGCTGAGGTGAAAGGAAGCTAGCAGCGCTGTTTGCACCACTGATTAATACCCGAGCAAAGGGATCGGGTATTGAGTGCTCGTCTGCTTCCGGCTGCTCGCCGCCTTGACCCGTCCTCGACGCTGCCTAGCCTCAGGCAGTGCTCTGTTCACTCCTTGCGGCTTTCCGTTGATGCCCTGAAGCGGGGTCTGCGCTGGCTGGGCTGGCTGGCCATTGGCCTCGGTTTGCTGGTGTTGCTCCCGCGCCTGGTGATTGAGGCGCAGTGGTTTGCTCAGTTCCAGGGGCAGTCGGTGGTGCTGCGCCGCTGGTTGTTCCAGCTGCTTGCCTTTGCGTTGGTGTTTGGCCTGGGGGTGCCCCTGCAGCTGCAGCAGCTGCAGCGCTGTTGGCGACTACGCCAGCAAGTGGCCCGTAAAACGCTCCCGCCCGCACCGCTGGTGCCACTGGGCCCACCGCTGCTGGTGGGGTTGTTTGTGGGCCTGCTGCTGCTGCTGGCTGGGGGGCTCACCTATCTGATGGTGCAGGCCGGCGATCTGATCGCCGCAACCTTCAGCGGTGATGTGATCACCGGCATCCCGGTGTTGGCGGATCTACCTCCCTGGCTGTTTCTGGGGCTGGGCGCAGCACTGCTGCCGCTGCTGTTGCTCTGGCCTTACACGAGCTTGCGGGTGGCGCTGGCTGCAGCCCTGGCGGGGTCGGCCACGGCTGTGGCGCGCGGCTGGAGCCTGTGGCTGCCAGCGCTGTTGGCGGTGCCCTTCGGTGAACGCGATCCGCTCACGGGCTTTGATCTGAGCTTCACGGTGCTGCGCCTGCCGGCCCTGCATCTGCTGGTGAGCGTGGTGCTGGTGCAAGGCCTTGTTGGCTTGGCTGGCTGCCTCTGGCTCACCTTCAGTGAAGGCAACAGCCTTTCGGAGCTTCGCTTTCCCGGTTTGAGCCGCGAGCAGCAGCGAGTACTGCAGCCGCAGCTGGCGGTGCTGGCCCTGATGGCTGCCCTGAGCAATGCCCTGGCTCCCTTTGATCTGATGCTCCATGGCAGCGGCGTGGCTGCCGGCGCCGGCTTCGTGGATCTGCACGTGCGGCTGCCCCTGCGCCTGCTGCTGGCTCTGCTGCTGCTGCTCACCGGCCTCGGCCTGATGGTGCCGATCCCCCGCCGCTGGTTGCGCCGCGGTGCCCTGCTGCCCCTGCTCTCCACCACGGCGCTGGTGCCCTTTGCTGAGTGGGTGGTGGCGCCTGTGGTGCAACGCATCTGGGTGCAACCCCGGGAGCTGGCGCTGGAATCCCCTTATCTGCGCCGCACCATCGCCGCCACGCGCCGTGCCTTCGGCCTGGAGGCGGTGCGGGAGGTGGATCTGGCTCCGCGCCAGGAACTCACGCCTGCTGATCTGAAGGCGGCGCCGGGCACCCTGGCCAACGTGCGCCTCTGGGATAGCGGTCCGCTGCTGGAGGCCAACCGCCAGCTGCAGCAGCTTCGCCTCTACTACCGCTTCCCTTCGGCAGCTGTGGATCGCTATCCGCTCAATGCCGATCCCGAGCGCCAGGGCAAGCAGCAGGTGCTGATCGCCGCCCGCGAGCTCGATACCTCCGCTCTGGCCAAAAACTCCCGCACCTGGTTGAACCGCCACCTGGTGTTCACCCACGGCTATGGCTTCACCGTGTCCACGGTGAATGCCTCCGGCCCTGATGGTCTGCCGCTCTATTTCGTGAAGGATCTGGGCCGCAGCGGCAAGGTGCAGGGCATTCCGCAGCTGGGCATCAGCGATGCGCAGGCCCAGCGGGCGCTGCCTGTGGGGCGCCCGAAGCTCTACTTCGCTTCCGATCGCGCGCCGTACGCCATCGCTCCCACGCAGGTGCGTGAGTTTGATTACCCCGAGGGTGATCTCAACGTTTACTCCCACTACGACGGTGCCGCCGGTGTGCCGATCCATGGCCCCCTTGATCGGGTGATGGCGGCGATCTATCTCTGGGAGCCGCGGCTGCTGTTCACCGGCTCGCTCACGCCAGATTCACGCCTGCTGATGCGCCGCCAGGTGAACGAGCGGCTCACGGCACTGGCTCCGTTCCTGCGGTTTGAGAGCAAGCCCTATCTGGTGACGGCCCGGGTGAACGATGTGCCGGGCTTTGAGAACGATCACCACCAGTACTGGCTGCTCGATGGCTTCACGGTGAGCCGCAGCTATCCCTACTCCGATCCCAATCCCAGCGGCATCCGCTACTTCCGCAACCCGGTGAAGGCGGTGGTGGATGCCTACAACGGCCATGTGTGGCTCTACGTGAGCGACCCAACCGACCCGGTGCTGCGCACCTGGAAGCGGGCCTTCCCGGATCTGTTCAAACCGCTCTCGGCGATGCCGCCGGAGTTGCTGGCGCACATCCAGGTGCCCCAGAGCCAGTTCCAGGTGCAGGCCGAGCGGTTGCTCCGCTACCACGTCACCGATGTGCGCACCTTTTACAACGGCGATGACGTGTGGGCGATCCCCCAGGAGATCTACGGCGACAGCACCGCACCGGTGCGGCCGTATCACGTGACGATGCAGCTGCCCGGCGAGTCGCGCCCGGAGTTTGTGCTGCTGCTCCCGTTCACGCCGCTGCGCCGCGCGAACATGGTGGGTTGGCTCGCTGCCCGCAACGACACGCCGAACTACGGCGAATTGCTGCTAGCCCGCTTCCCGCAACAGCGCCTGCTACTGGGGCCGCAGCAGGTGTCTGCCCTGATTGAACAGGATCCGGCGATCAGCTATCAGTTCGGGCTTTGGAACCGCGATGGCTCGAAGCTGATTCGCGGCAATCTGCTGGTGATGCCGGTGGGTAAGGGATTGCTCTACGTGGAGCCGATCTACCTGCAGAGCACCAACAACGCCCTGCCCACGTTGGTGCGGGTGGTGGTCACCGATGGCCGTCGCTTTGTGATGGAGCGCAATCTCGATGCGGCGCTGCAGC
>VGPP01000154.1 GCA_016882585.1 Cyanobacteria bacterium M_surface_7_m2_037 | reverse complement strand
ATCACCAAGGCCTCGCTCAACACCGACAGCTTCATCTCGGCGGCCTCCTTCCAGGAGACCACCCGCGTGCTCACCGAAGCGGCCATCGAAGGCAAGAGCGACTGGCTGCGCGGCCTCAAGGAGAACGTGATCATCGGTCGCCTGATCCCGGCTGGTACCGGTTTCAGCGGCTTCGAGGAGGAGCTCCGCGCTGAGGCGGGTCCCCATCCCGACATCCTCGATGAGGATGCGATGAACTACCGCCGCATGCAGAACCTGCGCCCCGATTACACGGTGGAGATGCCCGCAGCGCCTGCGCCCGGCAACGCCGGTGCCCTGCTCGACGATCCCTCCGATGAGGACCTGGAAGCCACCCGCAGCCGCCATGGCATTGAGGCCTCGGCCAGCACCATGGCTGCCTTCACCCGCCCTACGGTTGAAGAAGGTCTGGAAGAGGAGCTGATTGCCGATCCTGCTGCCCTTGAGGGTCTGCAGGAAGAAGGTCTGCTCACCGACGACTGATCGTGCCGATGGATCACTCCGATCCATCGGTTGCCTCACCAGCCCACCGCACCCTGGCCATGATTCAGCCCAAGCTCGTGCCCCAGCGGCGTTTGCCCCGCTACGGCTTCCACACCCACACGGAGCGTCTCAACGGCCGTGTGGCCATGCTTGGGTTCATGGCCCTTCTGGCCGTTGAGTATCAACTCGGCCACGGCCTGCTGATCTGGTGAGCCAGCCTCTGCTGGGCATGGGGCTCGCTGAGCTCGAGGCCTGGGCGCGCGATCACGGCCAGGCCGCGTTCCGCGGCCGTCAGCTGCACGATTGGCTGTACGCCAAAGGTGCACGCCAGCTGGGCGATGTGTCGGTGCTTCCCAAGGGTTTTCGGGAGCAGTTGGCCGCTGATCCCCCGCAGGGGGCCTTCGATTGGATGGGGCGCTCGCGCGAGCTGCACCGCAGCGTGGCCCGCGATGGCACCACCAAGCTTCTGCTCGGCACCCACGATGGGCTGAGCATTGAAACCGTGGGAATTCCGGCGGAAGGCCGGCTCACGGTGTGTGTGAGTTCGCAGGTGGGTTGCCCCATGGCCTGCCGCTTCTGCGCCACCGGCAAGGGCGGGCTGCAACGCTCGCTTGCCGTGCACGAGATCGTGGATCAGGTGCTGAGCGTGCGCGAGGTGATGGAGCAGCGCCCCAGCCATGTGGTGTTCATGGGCATGGGCGAACCGCTGCTCAACATCGAGGCGGTGCTGGATGCGATCCAGTGCCTCTGCACCGATCTGGGTATGGCTCAGCGCCAGATCACCGTGAGCACCGTGGGGGTGCCGCGCACCCTGCCCCGCCTGGCGGAGCTCGCCCTGGAGCGGCTGGGCCGGGCCCAGTTCACCCTGGCGGTGAGCCTGCATGCTCCCGACCAGCGGCTGCGCGAGGAGTTGATCCCCACCGCTCATGCCTATCCGATCGAGGATCTTCTCGAGGATTGCCGCCGCTACGTGGCGATCACCGGCCGGCGGGTGAGCTTCGAATACATCCTGCTCGGTGGGCTGAACGACCAGCCCCGCCACGCTGTGGCTCTGGCCCAGCTGCTGCGCGGCTTCCAGAGCCACGTGAATCTGATCCCCTACAACCCGATTGCCGAAGAGGAGTTCCAGCGCCCCACCCCCGCTGCGGTGGATGGCTTCCGCCGGGCCCTGCAGGATCGGCATGTGGCCGTGAGCGTGCGCGCCAGTCGCGGCCTCGATGCCGATGCGGCCTGCGGCCAGTTGCGGCGGCGCCTTGAGGGCAGCCTGGAGCCGGTGCTGGCCCGCTAGCCCTTAGGTGGGATCGCGGCTGGGGTCGAAGGCTCCCCGCGCCTCCTGTTCACCCCAGGGGGCGATTCGCCACAGCAGCAGGAAGGCCGGCAGCGCAGCCGCCACGGTGAACAGGAAGAAGCCAGGCCAGCCCGCCCGCTCGGCCACGGCACCGGCCGGTGCCGCCAGGATCGAGCGGCTCAAGGCATACACCCCGGAGAGCAGGGCGTATTGGGTGGCTGAGAAGCGTGGGTTGCACAGGCTCATCAGCAAGGCCACAAACACGGCGCCCACCATGCCGCTGCTGATGTTTTCCAGACTCACCGCTGTGATCAGCCCAGCCACGCCGCCGCCGAAGCGGGCCAGGGCCCAGTAGCTGAGGTTGCCGATCACGCCGCTGATCGCAAACAACCAGAGCGAGCGATTCATGCCCAGCCAGGCGAACAGGCTGCCGCCGATCACGGTGCCCAGGATCGTGGCGCCGATCGCCCAGCCCCCCTGCACCAGGCCGATGTCGGCCTCGCTGAACCCCTGCAGCTTGAGGAAGGGGATCGCCATGGCATTGAGCAGGCCATCGGGCCAGCGGTAGAGCAGCACGAGCAGCAACAGCTGCCAGGTGCGGTTGGGGCCGGCTCGATGCACAAACTCCCGCGCTGGGCCAAGCACCGCCTGCCGCAGGCTGGTGATGGCGTGCTCCACCGGAGCCAGCTTCGGGGCGCTGAGCGTGAACGGCACCATCGCCGCCACCAGGGCGGCGGCGCTGAGAAACGCGGCGGGCCAGCCGAAACGATCCGCCAGCAGGAAGCCTCCGGCTCCCACGCTGAGCATGGCGGCGCGATAGCCCAGGGCGGCTGCCGCGGCACCGGCGCCCCGCTCGGCCTCTGGCAGCAGATCGGTGCGGTAGGCATCCACGGCAATGTCCTGAGTGGCGCTGCAGATCGCCAGCACCAGCGCCGCCAGGCCCACGGCGGTGAGTTGGCTGGGATCACTGCTCGGCCGCAACAAGGCCATGGCGGCGATCACGGCCACCAGCAGCAGTTGCATCAACAGCAGCCAGCCCCGCCGCCGATCCGGCCACGGGATCGGCCAGCGATCCAGCAGGGGTGCCCAGAACAGCTTGAGCGTGTAGGGCAGTTCCGCCAGGGGGATCAGGCCGATCAGCGCCAGAGGCACCCCGCTGGCGGTGAGCCAGCCCTGCAGCAGGCGGCTGCCCACCATCAAGGGCGCGCCGCTCGCGACGCCTTCGGCGCTCACGGCGATCAGCCGCCGCAGGGTGCCGCGGGAGTGAGCCAGCGTTGAATCCGACGCACCCATGCGGCGTTCTGCAGGTTGGCGGCACCTTAGGGGTGGCGTTCGGCGAGGAGAATGCAGGGAGTAAGGCGTTGATCAGTGCAGTTCCTGCGTTCCACCTTGTTACCGGCGGCGATCGTGCTGCTCTTTGGGCTGGCCCTGTTTGCGGTGAGTGCCCGCATCTGGCTGCCGGGCGACATGCTCGCCCCAGCCCCCATCAGCTGAACGGATCACAACGGGTCCGGCCCTTACGATCCCCGGCATGACAGGTCCGTTCCCCGAGTTTTCGCAGAGTCCGGCTGATCTGGCGCTGGATCCGGAACTGCTCGCGCGTGAACTGGCCGAGGAGCTGTTGGGTGATCCGCTCGACGAGCTCGATGATCCCCCCGTGGCCCTGGCCGATGTGGCGGCGGAGTGCGATCTCGGGCTCGAACTGCTGCGCGGCAGCCATGAGGAGCGCATGCAGGGGCTGCGCATCTTCTGTGAACACCGCGACCCCCGCGCCCCGGCCTTACTGCTGCCCTTGCTCGAGGCGAGCTGCCCGATCCTGCGCATGAGCACGGTGTATGCCCTGGGCCGCAA
>VGPP01000153.1 GCA_016882585.1 Cyanobacteria bacterium M_surface_7_m2_037 | reverse complement strand
CCCACGTAATCGCACCCATCGGCCACCGCCTCCCGCAGCTGGCTGAGGGCGTGGGTGCTGCGGCCGATCAACTTCTCGGGGCCAAGCAAACGCCGCGCCAACGCCGGCGGCAGATCGCCCTGCCCCAGATGCACGCCATCGGCATCCACCGCCAGAGCGAGATCGATGCGGTCGTTCACCAGAAACAACGCTCCAAAGCGGCTGCAGAGCTGGCGCAGCGCCTGGGCCTGCGCCAGCCGTTCCGCATCGGTGATGGGCTCCCCGTCAGCACCGAGGCTGCCCTCCTTGGCGCGGTATTGCACCAGTCGCACGCCGCCCTGAAGCGCTGCTTCCACCACAGCCTCGAGCTGCGGGGCTGGACTGGTGATCAGATACAGGCGGCAGCGCTGCAGCTGGGCCCGGCGTTGATCACCGGCCGGGCAGGCCCGCAGCAACTCCACCTCCAGGTCGTAGAGGGCGTAGCGGATCGCAGCCGCTTCAGCAGCCAGGGCGGGATCCTCCGCACGGCCGAATTCCTCCAGCACCCGCAGCGCCTCCTGCACCCGCCCGCAATTGGCCGCCACCACAGCCGCAGGCTCCTGCCGCTGCGCCTGAGCGGGGTGGGCCATCCCGGCCGCCACATCGCCAGCCGTGTGACGCGCCTGTTTGTAGCGATCGGCATGCAGGAGCCCCAGGCGCTGGCGCAGATCCTTGAGCCGGGCCACCAGATCGGCGCGATCCAGCCCAAAACGGCACCAGTCCTCCACCACCCGCAGGCCCTCACGGGCGCGATCGAGGTTGGCGTCGAGCAGGCGCAACACCGGCTGGGGTTGTGCGGGGGCCGTCATGAACAGAACTGAGGCGAGAAGGGCTGTTTAGGGTGTGCGCACACATGCCATCACAGGGGCCATGGCGCAGGGCGGATCCGACAGCCCAATGCTGGTGCTGATCTCAGGGATTCTGCTGCTGGGGGCTATCGCCGCCTTCATCAGCTGGGGCCTGGCCAACGCTTACCCCGCCGGCTGAGCCCAGCAACTGCTCAGCGGTGGCCGCATCACGGGCGATCTGCGCCACCAGCGCTTCGAGGCTCTCGAACCGCTGCTGCTGACGCAGCAGCGCCACCGGTTCCACCAGCAGCTCCGCCCCCTCCAGCTCCAGGCGACGGCCCAGCAGGTGCACCTCCACCGCCGAGGGAGCCGTGGGATCCACCGTGGGCTGGGGGCCGAGATTCATCACCGCGGCCAGGCGCTGGCCGGGCAGCTGTTCGCCCTGCAGCCACACCCAAGCGGCGTACACACCCTGCTGAGGCAGAAACTTGCGCCCGTCCACCTGCAGGTTGGCGGTGGGCCAGCCCAGTTCGCGGCCCAGGCCGCGCCCCCGCACCACCCGACCGCCAAAGCGATAAGGCCGATCCAGCAGGGCAGCCGCCTCCTGCAGCTGTCCAGCCTCGAGGGCCCGGCGGATGCGGCTGCTGCTCAAGCGGCCGGTGCTGTCGCTGAGGATCGGCTGCACCAGCAGCGCAATGCCCCGCTCGGCGCACAGCTCCCGCAAGCAGTGGATATCGCCGCTGCGGCCAGCGCCAAAGCGGAAGTTCTCGCCCACAGCCACCAGTTGGGCCTGCAGTTGCTGCACCAGCACCTGCTCCACAAACTGCTCCGGGCTGAGGGCCGCCAGCTCCGGTGTGAAGGGCACCAGCACCAGCTGCTCGATGCCCAGAGGCTCCAGCAGATCGATTTTTTCGGCGGGGAGATCCAGGCGCAGCCGAGCCTCGCCATAGAGCACCTCACGCGGATGGGGCCAGAAGCTCACCACGGTGGGCACCAGCTGGGTGCCACCAGCGCGCTCCACCACCGAGGCAATCACGCGGCGATGGCCCTGATGCAGCCCATCGAAACTGCCCAGGGCAATGGCTGTGGGCCGTGCGGCCTGCTCGGGACTGCGCAGAGGGATCAAGGCCGGTTCACCAACAAGCGCTTCCAGGCCCTCGCCGCGGGCATCCTCCCATGGCAGGTTTGGGCCATCTCCGGCGCCCTCGCTCCACCCCATGGCCGATCGCCTCGACCTGCAACTGATCTCTGCTGCCCTGCGGCGGATGGGTTGGATCCGGCTCTGGTCCCAGGTGGTGCTGGGGGTGGTGGTGATGGGGGTGCTGCTGTTCAACAACATCGGCGGCCAGATCGCTGCCCGCGCCGACAAAGCCTTGGGCCTGGGGCCTGGCCTCTCGCTCACGAGCCTGGCCTTTGTGGTGCTGCTCTGGTCGATCTGGCAGAGCGGCCTGATCGTGCGCTGCGGGCGGGCGCTGAATGGTCCGGTGCACCCCAGCAAAGGTGAAACCGCGCGGCTGATCAAACGCAGCGTGCTGGCCGACCTGGTGGGCCTCACCCTTGGAACCGTGGGCTATCAATCACTGGCCGGGAGCCTGTTTGTGCAGGCTTCGATGCAGGCGGGTTTCGCCTTCGGCGGAGCGATGACCACACCGGGTGGGCGCATCACCAACTACCCGATCACCTCGCTCGAGATGCTCTCGGTGCTCAGCAACACGCAGGTGCTGTTTGCCCACGTGATCGGCCTGTGGATCAGCATCTGGTTGCTGCAGCGGATCTACCGCCCCAGCGGCAGCTGAGGCAGCGCGGCGGCATCGCCCCGCCAGAACAGCTCCGGCTGCAGCGGCGTGAGCGACACTCCGCCGGCGGCCACATGGGCCACATCGATCGGCCAGTCGGAGGGCCCGGCCACCTCGGCCTCCAGGTCGTTGGCCACCTCGCCAGCGAGCCAGTAGTAGGTGCGGCCGCGGGGATCCACCCGCTTGTCGAATTGATCGGTGTAGCGGCGCACGGCCTTGCGGCACCAGCGCAGGGGCCCGATCGCTTCAGCGGCCAGGGGCGGCACGTTGAGGTTGAGCAGCGTGGAGGCGGGCCAACCGGCCGCCAGCATCCCTTCGGCCACATCGAGGGCGATGCGGGCCGCCGGCTCAAACTGCCGCCACTTGAAATCAGCGCTGCTCACCGCCAGGGCCGGCAGCCCTTCAATCGTGCCCTCCATGGCCGCGCTCACCGTGCCGGAATAGAGGGTGTCGGTGCCCAGGTTGGGGCCGTGGTTGATGCCGGAGAGCACCAGATCGGGCCATTCCTCCAGCAGAGCGAACAGGGCCAGCTTCACGCAGTCGCTCGGGGTGCCGCTGGAGGCCCAGGCGGTGATGCCGGGGGCGAACAGCTCATCAGCGCGCTCCGCCCGCAAGGGTGTCTGGAGGGTGAGGCCATGGCCTGTGGCGGAGCGCTCCTGATCGGGGCACACCACCGTCACCTGATGGCCGCGGGCGGCGGCTTCGGCGGCCAGGGTGCGGATGCCGGCGGCGAACACGCCGTCGTCGTTGCTGATCAGGATCCGCAAGGGGCTGGGGTGGCTGCCAGGAGGCTAGAGGCCGTCTTCTTAAAGTCACGGGCTACCGGAACACACCCGTGAGCGCCACGATCAGCCTGCAGCAGCTCACCGATCAGCTCGATCAGCTGGAGGCTGAAGCCGCCAAGGCCATCGGCGCCGCCGGCTCGGCCAGCGAGCTGGAAGACCTGCGCGTGGGGCTTCTGGGCAAAAAGGGCAAGCTCTCAGCAGTGCTGGGCGCCATGGGCAAATTGCCCGGCGATGAGCGGCCGCTGGTGGGCCAGCGGGCCAATGTGCTCAAGGAGCAGGTGCAGGGTTTGCTGGGTGAGCGGCTC
>VGPP01000152.1 GCA_016882585.1 Cyanobacteria bacterium M_surface_7_m2_037 | reverse complement strand
TTGAGCCAGTTCTGGGCTTCGATGTAGTTGTTGGGGGCCAGGCGGATGGCCTTGGTCCACAGATCAGCGGCTTGATCGAAATGGCGGTCGGCCAGGTCGCCGTCGCCTTTCTCTTCGGCCAGGGAGCCCAGGTGGTGATGAATCACCGCCATGTTGTTCAGGGCCTGGGGCATCTTGCTGTTGAGATCGAGGGCCTGGCCGTACTGCTCCAGGGCCTTCTCGTGCTCGCCGTTGCTGGCGTACACCAGCGCCATGTTGTAGAGGATGAAGGCGCGGTCGTTGGGGTCTTCCTCCAGCTTCAGCGCCTCGGCGTAGTTGTCGAGCGCCTCGGCGTATTCACCATCGGCCTGGGCGCTCATGCCATCGCGGTAGTAGGCGAAGGCCTCTTTGGCGCGCTGGTTGGTGGGCAGCACCTTGAGGATCAGGTCGGCCATCACCGTGAAGCTCTTGTCGATGAAGTTGTCGTTGCGCTGGGAGCGGGGCACGGCGATCTGCGGAGCTTCGTGGGCCCATCCTCACCTGCCTGCTGCGCTGGCTGCCTGGGCTGTTCGCACTCCCTAGCCTGAGAGCCATCCACGTCCAGCCCCGTGAGCAGCGGCTCTGAATCCGCCCCGCAGCCGGTGGCTGCCCTGCTGCTCGAGGTGGAGGGCATGAAATGCGGCGGCTGCGTGCGCGCCGTGGAGCAGCGCCTGCTGGCGCAGCCGGGTGTGCGCCAGGCCAGCGTGAGCCTGCTCAACCGCACCGCCTGGGTGGGGTTGGATCCAGGCCTGCTCGCTGAGCCCGATCGCGATCCCGCCGAAGGCTTGATCCAGGCTCTGCTGGCCATGGGCTATCAAGCCCATCGCCGCGAGGAGCAGGCGAGCACGCCAGCTGAGCGGGTGCAGCAGCAAACCTGGTGGCAGCGCTGGCAGCAGCTGGTGGTGGCCCTGGTGTTGCTGCTGGTGTCGGCGGCGGGGCATCTGGCGGAGATGGGCCAGCTGCCCCTGCCCTGGCTGGCCGAGATCCGCGTGCACGCCCTGGTGGCCACCCTGGCCCTGGCCTTGCCCGGTCGCCCGATCCTGGTGCGGGGTTGGCGTTCCGCCCTGGCCGGTGCCCCCGGGATGGACACCTTGGTGGGCCTGGGCATGGCCAGTGCCTATGGGGCCAGCCTGGTGGCGCTGATCTGGCCGGCGGTGGGCTGGCAGTGCTTCTTCAACGAACCGGTGATGCTGCTGGGGTTCGTGCTGCTGGGCCGGTTCCTGGAGGAGCGTGCCCGCTTCCGCACCGGCCGCGCCCTGCAGGAGCTGGCGCGGCTGCAGCCCGATGAGGCCTTGTTGGTGGTGGGCACGGGGCCTGAGGCGATCACCCGCCCGGTGCGGGTGGGTGCCCTGCGCCCTGGTGATCGCCTCAGGTTGTTGCCTGGAGATCGGGTGCCTGTGGATAGCCGTGTGTTGGAGGGCTTCTCCAACCTGGATGTGTCGAGCCTCACGGGTGAACCGCTGCCGCAGGAGGTGACCGTGGGCTGCGAGCTGGCCGCTGGAAGTCTCAATCTCCAGGCTCCACTGCTGCTGGAGGTGGTGCGCCCGGGGCGCGACAGCGCCGTGGCACGGATCATTGCCTTGGTGGAGCAGGCCCAGTCGCGCAAGGGGCCGATCCAGGGGCTCACCGATCGGGTGGCGGGTCGTTTCAGCGTGGCGGTGATGCTGCTGGCCCTCGCCACGTGGCTGTTCTGGTGGCTCTGGGGTGCCCAGCTCTGGCCCCAGGTGCTGGCGGCCGCACCAGCCACCCATGCCCATGGCAGCCACCAAAGCCTGGGGCTGGCGGCCGAAACCCCCTTTGTGCTCGGCTTGCAGCTGAGCATTGCCGTGCTCGTGGTGGCCTGCCCCTGTGCGCTTGGGTTGGCCACACCTGCCGCGATCACCGTGGGTACCGGCCGCGCCGCCAAGGCCGGCATCCTGTTTCGCGGTGGCGATGTGATCGAAACCGCCGCCGCGCTCCAAAGCGTGTTCTTCGATAAGACCGGCACCCTCAGCATCGGCCGGCCCAGCCTCAGCGCTCTGCTGGAAGCAGGCAGCAGCCACGACGCTGCCGCTCTGGTGCAGCTGGCCGCCAGCCTCGAAGCCGACACGCGCCATCCCCTCGCCCACGCCCTTCTGCAGCGAGCTCAGGAGCTCGAGCTGCCGCTGCGTCCCGTGCAGCAGCCACGCACCATCGCGGGCGACGGACTCGAGGGAGAGGTGGAGGGCTATGGCCGCTGCCGCCTGGGCCGTCCGGGATGGATCGCAGCCTCCGGTGTGCCCTTTGCGCCTGATCAACAGCGCTGGCTGGAGGAGCAGGAAGCCCGCGGTGCCACGGTTGTAGCCCTCAGCGCTGATCAACAGTTGCTGGCGTTGCTCGCCATCGAGGATCCGATGCGCTCGGATGCCCCCCAGGCTTTGGCCGAACTGCAGGCCATGGGCCTGCGGCTGGGCGTGCTCAGCGGTGATCGGCAGGGGCCTGTGGAGCGCCTCGGTGCGGCCCTGGGGCTGCGCCCTGAGCAGTTGGCCTGGGAATTGCTGCCCCAGCAGAAGCTCGAGCGGCTGCAGCACGGCGGTGCCAAGGGCCCGGTGGCGATGGTGGGCGATGGCATCAACGATGCCCCTGCCCTGGCCGCGGCTGACCTCGGCATCGCGGTGGGCACCGGCACCCAGATCGCGATGGATACGGCGGATCTGGTGGTGCTCGGTGACCACCTCACCGCCATCCCTCAGGCGCTGCGCCTGGCCCGGCTCACCATGGCCAAGGTGCGCCAGAACCTCGCCTGGGCCTTCGGCTACAACCTCCTAGTCCTTCCCATTGCCGCCGGTGCCTTGCTGCCGGGCTTTGGTGTGGTGCTCTCTCCTCCTCTGGCAGCCCTGTTGATGGCCCTCAGTTCGATCACCGTGGTGGTGAACGCCCTGTTGCTCGGTGGTCATGACTGAGCGCGGCCGCTTTTTGGTGCTCGAGGGGATCGATGGTTGTGGGAAGACCACCCAGATCCAGCACCTGCGCCAGTGGCTGCCCAGCAGTGGCCTGATGCCGGCGGGCGCCGAGCTGGTGGTGACCCGCGAGCCGGGCGGCACCGAGCTGGGCCGCGCTCTGCGGGAACTGCTGTTGCACCCCCCTGGGGCCGCGGCACCCTGCAGCACCGCGGAGTTGCTCCTCTATGCCGCCGATCGCGCTCAGCATGTGCAGGAGCACATCCGGCCGGCGCTCGAGGCCGGGCACTGGGTGTTGAGCGATCGCTTCAGCGGCTCCACCGCCGCGTATCAGGGTTATGGCCGCGGCCTGTCGCTGCCGTTGATCGAGCAGCTGAGCTTGATCGCCTGCCGCGGCTTGCAGCCTGATCTCACCTTGCTGCTCGATGTGCCCTTGGCGGAGTCGCTGCGGCGGCGCGGCCATCGCCCCGCTGATCGCATCGAGGCCAGCGGCGAAGCCTTCCTGGCGCGCGTCTGCGCTGGGTTTGTGGCGCTCGCGGCTCAGCCCGGCTGGCAGCGGCTGGATGGAACGCAACCAGCCGAGCAGGTGAGCGCTGCCCTGCAGGCGGCGATCAGCCAGTGCTTTAGGGCGGATCGCCGAGGCGCTCATGGCTGAACCGCTGTTTGCTGGCTTGGTGGGCCAGGAGCAGGCCACCGCCTTGCTGCTGGCCGCACTCGAGCGTGGGCGGCTGGCTCCGGCCTATCTGTTCTGCGGCCCCGATGGCGTT
>VGPP01000151.1 GCA_016882585.1 Cyanobacteria bacterium M_surface_7_m2_037 | reverse complement strand
CGGCGAGAGGCCCACGCTGCTCGCCTGCCAGCTCTCGCGGCTCTGGGTGCTGCAGAGCAGTTGCAGCACAGGCACCGCCAGGCCATCCCAGAGGGGCGCGCCAAGGCCGGCTTCGCTGAACTGCACTGAAGCGAAGGAGGTGGTGCAGAGCACCGTCTGCACCTGCTCGCGCTCGAACAGATCGCGCACACCCTGCTGCACGGCCGGATCGCGCAGGCTGCTGATCCACAGCGCCCGCGGCGCCAGGCCCTGCTGCCGCAGCGCCGCCAGCAGGGCCTCCGCCAGCGTCAGGTCGCCGGCCTGGAGCAGGGCTCGGTAGAGCACCACACCCACCCGAGGGCCTGGCTCATCGCGCCAGTCGTGCGCCTGGGGATCGGCGAGCGCCTGCAGCACCGGCAGCGCCGGCTCCAAGCCATCGAGCAGAGCCGTGAGGCTGCTAAGCACCGCCTGCCAGTTGGCTTCGCCGCCCTCGCGCAGGCAGCGGCCGCAGGCGCGGGCCAGGTCTGCCGGGGCCGTGCCCAGCTCGAGCAGCGCCTCCTCCTCTTCGGCCGTGCCCGCCAACACCAGCAGGTGGCGCCCGCCACGAGCTCTGGCCCAGGCGCGCAGCTGCTCCAGGCCGTAGCTCCAGTGCCCGCGCCCGCCAAGCAAACGCACGATCACCAGCTGCGTCTGCTCCAGGCTGTTGCGCAGGTAGTAGTCGAGCACCGCGGGGTGCTGCAGTGCCGCCAGGTTGAGTCCGCCGAGGCTGCGCCCGGGGCCGAGTGGCTGAGGCTCACGCGTGAGCAGGGCGGCCAGGGCGCTGAGGTCGGTGTCGGCACTGGTGAGCAACACGGCACTGGCGGCGGGTTGCTCGATGAACAACACCCCGTCGGCCGGGCTGCTGCTGCCGGGAACGGCGGCGAGGCGATGCATCGCACCATCCTGACGGCGCCCACGGCCCACACCCCGACCCCCGCCGATGAGAAGATCACTGGCAGCAGTGGCCGCCCCGCCCCACCGACTCCATGCATCAGTTCCTGCCCTACGCCTGGTTCGGTGGCAAGTGCGTTCCCTTTGCTGAGGCCACGCTCTCCGTGGCGACCCATGCGCTGCACTACGGCACGGGCGCCTTTGGGGGCATGCGTGCCCTACCGAATCCAGCGGATCCCAATGAGATCCTGCTGTTCCGGGCCGATCGCCATGCCCGCCGGCTGAGCCAGAGCGCGCGGCTGCTGCTCACCGACCTGAGCGAAGACACGATCCACAGCGCCATCCACCAGTTCCTGCAGGCCAACAAGCCCACCTGCCCGGTGTACCTGCGCCCGTTTGTGTACACGAGCGATCTGGGCATCGCCCCGCGCCTGCACAACATCGAAACCGACTTCCTGATCTACGGCCTTGAACTGGGCGACTACCTCTCCCCCGAGGGCGTGAGCTGCCGCATCAGCTCCTGGACCCGCCAGGAGGATCGCTCCCTGCCCCTGCGCGGCAAGATCAGCGGCGCTTACATCACCAGCTCCCTGGCCAAAACCGAAGCGGTGAAGAGCGGCTTCGATGAGGCCCTGCTGCTCAACAGCCGCGGCAAGGTGAGCGAGGCCAGCGGCATGAACCTGTTCATCGTGCGCGATGGCGTGCTGATCACCCCCGGCGTGGATCAGGACATCCTCGAGGGCATCACCCGCGCCAGCGTGCTCGAACTGGCTAAGACCATGGGCATCCCCACCCTGGAGCGCCCGGTGGACAAGAGCGAGCTGTTCATCGCCGATGAGGTGTTCCTCAGCGGCACCGCAGCCAAGGTCACGCCGGTGCGCCGGGTGGAGAACACCGACCTGAGCAGTGAGCGTCCGGTGATGAACGCGATCCGCGATCGCATCACAGCGATCACCGAAGGCCGCGATCCCGCCTTCGATCACTGGGTCACCCGCGTGCGTCTGAACGGTTGATGCTGGCCACCCAACGGATTGGTTTCCTCGAGCGTCTGCACAGCCCGGAGCATCCGGTGCTCGTGTTCGACGGCGCCACAGGCACCTCGCTGCAGCAGATGGATCTCACCGCCGAGGATTTCGGCGGCGCGGCCCTGGAGGGCTGCAACGAAAACCTGGTGTTCACCCGCCCCGATGCGGTGCAGGCGGTGCACCGGCAGTTCCTGGAGGTGGGCTGCGATGTGATCGAAACCGACACCTTTGGGGCCGCCTCCACCGTGCTGGCGGAATACGACCTGCAGGATCAGGCCTTCGCGATCAACAAGCGCGCCGCCGAACTGGCCCGCGAGATGGCCGATGCCTACAGCACCCCGGAGAAACCCCGCTTCGTGGCCGGCTCGATGGGCCCCACCACCAAGCTGCCCACCCTCGGGCACATCGGCTTCGATGAACTGCGCGATGCCTTCGCCGAACAGGCCGAGGGCCTGATCGCCGGCGATGTGGATCTGTTCATCGTCGAAACCTGCCAAGACGTGCTGCAGATCAAGGCAGCGCTGCAGGGCATCGAGCAGGCCTTCGCCAAAACCGGCCAGCGCCGGCCGCTGATGGTGAGCGTGACGATGGAAATCACCGGCACGATGCTGGTGGGTTCCGACATCGCCGCGGTGGTGGCGATCCTTGAGCCGTTCCCGATCGATGTGCTCGGGCTCAACTGCGCCACCGGCCCGGAGCAGATGAAGGAGCACGTGCGCTACCTCAGCGAGCACAGCCCCTTCGTGGTGAGCTGCATCCCCAACGCCGGCCTGCCCGAAAACATCGGCGGTGTGGCCCACTACCGGCTCACGCCGGTGGAGATGAAGATGCAGCTGATGCACTTCGTGGAAGATCTCGGCGTGCAGGTGATCGGTGGCTGCTGCGGCACCACCCCTGCCCACATCGGCGCCCTGGCGGAACTGGCGGCAGAGCTCAAACCCGCCACCCGCCATGTGCGCACACCCGAGCTGCGCCAGAGCGCCGAGGATCCCCGCCCGGCCCTCACCTACGAACCGGCGGCCGCCTCGCTCTACGGCACCACGCCCTACCTGCAGGACAACTCCTTCCTGATCATTGGCGAGCGGCTCAATGCCAGCGGCAGCAAAAAGGTGCGCGATCTGCTCGCCGTTGAAGACTGGGACGGTTTGGTGGCCGTGGCCCGCGGCCAGGTGAAGGAAAACGCCCACGTGCTCGACGTGAACGTCGACTATGTGGGGCGCGATGGCGAGCGCGACATGCGCGAGCTGGTGAGCCGGCTGGTCACCAACGTGAACCTGCCGCTGATGCTCGATTCCACCGAGTGGCAGAAGATGGAGGCCGGCCTGAAGATGGCCGGCGGCAAGTGCATCCTCAACTCCACCAACTACGAAGACGGCGACGAACGCTTCTTCAAGGTGCTGGAGCTGGCCCGCGATTACGGCGCCGGCGTGGTGGTGGGCACCATCGATGAAGAGGGCATGGCCCGCACGGCGGAACGCAAGTTTGCGATCGCCCAGCGCGCTTACCGCGATGCCCTCGAGTTCGGCATCCCCGCCCACGAGATCTTCTACGACCCCCTTGCTCTGCCCATCTCCACCGGCATCGAGGAAGACCGCGAGAACGGCCTGGCCACTGTGGAGTCGATCCGCCTGATCCGCCAGAACCTGCCTGGCGTGCATGTGGTGCTCGGGGTGAGCAACGTGAGCTTCGGTCTCTCGCCGGCGGCGCGGATCGTGCTCAATTCGGTGTTCCTGCACGACTGCTGCGAAGCCGGCATGGATGCGGCGATCGTGAGCCCGGCCAAGATCCTGCCGCTGGTGAAGATCAGCGAGGAGCACCAGC
>VGPP01000150.1 GCA_016882585.1 Cyanobacteria bacterium M_surface_7_m2_037 | reverse complement strand
TTGCTCATCACCGTGGCCACGATCCGGTTGTCGGGCAGAGCGCCCTCAGCCATCAGGGCCTGGCCCCACAGATACAAGATTTGATCGCCATCCACCACCCGGCCGCGGCCATCCACCGCCAGCATCCGATCGGCATCGCCGTCAAAGGCGAAGCCCATCGCTGCACCCCGCTCCAGCACAGCGGCCCGCAGCGGCTCCAGGTGGGTGCTGCCGCAGTTCTGGTTGATGCGGCTGCCATCGGGCTCACCGTGCAACACGGTGAGATCAGCCCCGAGCGCGCGGAACAGCGCTTCGCCGCAGCTGCTGGCTGACCCCCAGCAGAGATCGAGCACGATGCGGCAACCATCCAACCGCGCACCAGCCACGCTCTCCAGCAGCCGCTGCTGATACGCCTCCAGCAGGTCGGGGCGCTGCTGCAGCCGGCCGTTGCCGCAAAAACCATTGCCGCTGGAGCCATCAGCGGCGCCATGCAGGCCGGCTTCGATCGCCGCCTGCTGCTGCTTGCCGAGCTTGGCGCCGCAGGCGCCGAACACCTTGATGCCGTTGTCGTGGGGCGGGTTGTGGCTGGCACTCACCATCAGGCCGCCACTGCCGCCCAGCTGGCGGATCGCCCCCGGTACGGCCGGGGTGGGGCACAGCCCCAGATCGAGCACCTCGCGCCCCGCCGCTGTGAGGCCGGCCGCCAGAGCCGCCACCAACATCGGCCCGCTGCTGCGCGAATCGCTGCCCAGCAGGATCGGTCCACCCTGCGGCAGCACCTGGCCGCACCAATACCCCATCTGCAACGCCAGCGCCGGGGTGATCTGATGGCCCACCCGGCCGCGGATTCCATCGGTGCCGAAGGCGGCTGTGCCCTGGGGTAACGGGGTTCCCAGCGGGAACGCAGCCAGGGAGAACGCAGCCGAATCGGCCATCACACCAACGCACCTGAGGCGGGCTGCAGGCTAGGCCGGGGCCTCAGCGCCAACGCCGGGGCCACCAGGCCCAGAGCAGCAGTTCCACCACGGCCCAGAGCAGCACGCCGCCCACGAGCCAGCCGGGCAGCAGCTGCAGCGGCCACAGGGGGCGCAGCAGCATCAGCACGCCCGCCAGGGCCCACACCTGCAGCACCCGCCGCCGTTGCCGCCAACCGGGCAACACGGTGAGGCTCGGCGGAAGCGAAGGCAGACGCAGCCGGCCCATGGCCTGGGGAGGAGATCTCCCCAAGAATGCCAACACCTGTTGCACCGCGTTGCCCCAGCTGCGCCCCTCCGCCGTCCTGCTGATCGGCGCCACCTGCCTGGGCAGCGGGATCGCGCTGGCCGCAGCGCGCCAGGCGCTCGTGCAGCTGGCGCCACCGCTCAACCCCACCAGCAGCACAGCCGCACTGCAGGCCGCTCGCTGGGGCAGCCTCGATCCGCAGCGGCGGCGCGACGCGGCACTGCTGCTCAGCGCCCAGCCCGAGCGCACAGCCCAAGAGCGCCAACGGCTGCTCCAGGGCCAGGGCTGGGGCCAGGGCCCGCTCGCCGCCGTGGCGTTGAAGCAATCCGCCCAGAGCGCTGCAGCCCTGGGCCAGCGTTCACGGGCTGACGCCCTGTGGCAAGCCTTGCTGCGCCGCTTCCCGCAGGAACCCGCCAGCGCCGATGCGCTCTACGCCCTGGGCCAGCGCCAGCTGCTGCTGCGCCGCTTCCCTGCCCATCCAGCCGCCCTGGCCGCTGCGCTGGAAGCCGGCGACAGCCTGCATCTGGCCCGCTGGGGGGCCCGCTGGCCCGGCGCTGAAGCGCTGCTGCTGAGCGCCTGCCAGACGCCCCAACAACCGCTCACCCCTGCCCAACGGCAGCTGTTGGCCAGTGGGCTCCTGCAGCTGGGGCAAGCGGAGCCAGCCGAGCGCTGCATGGCGGGGCAGCCACCATCGCCGGAGCTCGCCCTGAGCCTGGGGCGCAGCCTGCTGCGGGGCAGCAGCGCCGATCAGCAGCGCGGCCAGCAACTGCTGCTGAAGCTCGCCCTGCAACACCCCACCAGCCCTCTGGGCACAGAAGCCACGGCCCTGCTAGCCGAAGAGCCCGGCGCTGAGGCGCTCGCGCTGCTGGACCAGCTCCGGGCCAACCTGCGCAACGGTCCCGCCGTGCAGGCCCGGCTGGCGTTGGAGCAGCGCATCCCCTGGCAAGGCGTGTTGCAGCGCTGGCCTGAGGAACCGAGCAGCTGGGAGCTGCAGTGGCAACTGGCGCGCAAGGCCCTCCTCCAGCAGCGATGGGGGGAGGCCAATCAGATCCTGGGCGCCATTCCCAGCAGCAAGCTGCCGCCGGTGTTGGCAGCGCGGCAGCTGTTCTGGCAGGGCTACATCGCTCAGAAGCAAGGCGAGAGCTCCCGAGCGAAGGAGCTCTGGCAGACGCTGCTGCGGATCCAGCCCGTGGGCTACTACAGCTGGAGGGCCATGGTGCGGCTTGAGCAGCCTTTGCCGGCCAGCGCACAGCCAGCCACCGGCAGCAACCCGGCCGAACTCACCTGGCAGCCCCTGGCCAGCGGCAACCAGCGGCTGGATGAGCTCTGGCGCACCGAGCAGGCGCTGGAGGCCTGGGAGAGCTGGCGCCATCAGCGCGGTGGCCGCCCGCCCCAGGGTGCTGAGCAACTGCTGCTGGAAGGGCGCCTGCGCACCGGCATCGGCGACGACTGGACCGGCCTGGGCCAACTGGAGTTCGCCAACCTGCGGCTGCCGCAAACCAGCTGCCGCCAGCAGTGGCAACGGGCCCTGCAGCAACACCCGCGGCGCTTCCAGGCCGAAGTGCGCCAGGCGGCTCAGGAGGAGGGCGTGGATCAGGAGCTGCTCTGGGCCGTGGCCCGGCAGGAATCCCGCTTCAGCCCCGGCGTGAGCTCGCCGGTGGGTGCTGTGGGGCTGCTGCAACTGATGCCCGAGACCGCCGCCGAACTCGCTGGCCGCAGGGTGAGCACCGCGGAGCTGCAAAGCCCGGCCCTCAATGCCCGCCTGGGGGCCCGCTACCTGCAGCAGCTGCAGCAGCTCTGGCCCAATCAACCCTTCCTCACGGTGGCCAGCTACAACGCCGGGCCCGGCGCTGTGGCGAGCTGGCTGAATCCAGCCCTACCCGATCCCAAGCAGGAGCCCGAACTCTGGAGCGAGGCCATTCCTTACCCGGAAACCCGCCTGTACGTGAAAAAGGTGCTGGGGAACCGCTGGAGCTACCAGCTGCTGCAGGGCGATCCAGCTCAGATCTGCCCGCCGAACTAAGCCAGCAGAGGGGCGAGGCGATCGTGCGCCACAGCCCCGAGGCCGATGCCAACCAGCACCCAAACGCTCAGCCCGATGGCCCCCATCAAGGGAGCCGGGGCCAGGCGCAGCCGGCTCAGATCCAGGCGGGCCAGCAGCACCGACGACGCCAACACCAACACCTCAGCCAACACCGCCAGGTGAAGCAGATAGAGGCCGCCCGTGATCACGATCAGCAGGGTCACCACCAGGGTGAGGGCCTTGCTGGCGGCCATCAGCTGCGACAACTCCCGCAGCAGCAGATCGGGCATGGCGCAGAACACCACCACCACCAGAGCCTGCAGACACTGCAGCGGCCAGAACAGGGGCCCCGCCAGCTCGAGCTGCAGGGGGGTCTCCGCACGGGTGAGCAGCAAGGGAGCCACCTCCGCCCAATGCAGCCCCATGTAGCCGCTCACCAGCAGCAGCACCAGCAACATCGGTGCCCGCAATGGGAGCAGCAGCAGACCAAACACAGCTCTCACGGGGATGGCTCCAGCACCAGGGCGATGGCCGCGAACGGACACGTGGGAATGCATTGTTCACACACCAGGCAGCGTTGCGCGTCGAACTGCAACTGCCAAGAGGGAGCGCTGCTGCTCAACGCGCCGCTGGG
>VGPP01000149.1 GCA_016882585.1 Cyanobacteria bacterium M_surface_7_m2_037 | reverse complement strand
GGCCTGGGCGTGGAGCGCTTCTGCATGGTGCGCCACGGCATCGACGACATTCGCCGCCTGTTCACCAGCGATCTGCGCTTCCTCGAGCAGTTCTGAGGCGAAGTTCAACGGCGCATCAGCAGATCCGAAGGGCACCCATAAAATCGGCTGATCGTCAGCCGCCGTTCCCTGTCAGTGCCCTGCGTCGGCCTCATCGTTAACGACGGCAAGGACCTGGCCCTGGCCACCGCCGACGCCATCGAAACGCGCTTGCGCGCGGCCGGTTACGACGTGGTGCGCGCCAGCAGTTCCGCCGGCATGGTGGGCTTCGCCAATCCGGATCAGCACCTGCGCGCCAAAGGTCACGCCGCCTGCGTGCCCCCCAACTTCGAACCCTCCATGGCGATGGCCATGGTGCTGGGGGGCGACGGCACGGTGCTCTCAGCGGCGCGGATGACGGCACCGATCGATGTGCCGATCCTCACGATCAACACCGGCCATCTGGGCTTTCTGGCCGAAACTTATCTGCCCGAACTCGAGCAGGCGCTTGAGCAGGTGATCGCGGGCGAGTGGACCGTGGAGGAGCGCACCACCTTGGTGGTGAGCGTGATGCGGGGCGAGCAGCGCCGCTGGGAGGTGCTCTGCCTCAACGAGATGGCGCTGCACCGCGAGCCGCTCACCTCGATGTGCCATTTCGAGATCGCCGTAGGCCGCCACGCCCCGGTGGATATCGCCGCCGATGGCGTGATCCTCTCCACCCCCACCGGCTCCACCGCCTACGCCCTCAGCGCCGGCGGCCCGGTGATCACCCCCGACTGCCCTGTTCTGCAGCTCACCCCGATCGCCCCCCACTCCCTGGCCTCGCGGGCGCTGGTGTTCAGCGATCAGGAACCGGTCACGGTGTTTCCGGCCACGCCGGAGCGGCTGATGATGGTGGTGGATGGCAGCGCCGGTTGCTACGTGTGGCCGGAAGACCGGGTGCTGATCCGCCGCAGCGAGCACCCGGTGCGCTTTGTGCGCCTGGCGGATCATGAGTTTTTCCAGGTGCTGCGTAACAAGCTGGGTTGGGGCCTGCCGCACGTGGCCAAACCCGGCGCCCCCACATGAGCGGTGCCAGCCTGCTGCTGCTGGGCCAGGAGGCCGAAGCCCTGGCACCGCGGCTGGAAGCCTCCGGCTACACCTGCCACCTCGGGGAAGCGGGGATCGAAGCCCGCTGCGATCTGGCAGTGCTCGGCGCTGAGCTCGTTGATCAGTTGCCACAGCTGCAACAGCGGATCGGCGCTGTGCCGGTGCTGCTCGACATCGGCACCGACAGCGTGGCGGCCCGCTCACGCCTGCTGCGCTCCGGGGCCACCGATTTCTGGTTGTCGTCGGCCGGAGCCAGCGATCTGCTGATGCGCCTGCGCCTGCACCGCAAGCTGCTGGAGAAAGGCCGCCCGCCGGAGGATCGTCTCAGCCTCGGCGATCTGAGCCTGATCCCCAGCCGCCATGAAGTGCGCCGCGGCCAGCGCATCGTGCCGCTCACCGCTCGCGAATACGCCCTTTTGCTTCTCTTGATGGAGCACAGCGGCCAGGTGCTCAGCCGCGATCAGATCCTGCGCCAGGTGTGGCACGACCAGCGCGGCGCCGCCAGCAATGTGATCGAGGTGTACGTGCGCTATCTGCGCCAGAAGCTCGAGGAACAAGGGGAAAAGCGGCTGATCCACACCGTGCGTGGCCAGGGCTATTGCCTCAGCGATGGCCCGCCACCCCGCTGATTGCCGCGCTGCAACCCACTGTGATGACCGCACGACATATGAGGATGCGCATGCTTCGCCACGGCTTGCTGGGCCTGGGGCTGATGCTGACTCCAAACGCCTTGCAGGCCAAGGAGCCACCGCAGGTGCTGCCGTTGGAAGCGCAGTGGTGCCTGCCGAACCAACAGTGCATCCAGCTGGAGGTGGCCGATGAAGCGCACGAGCAGGCCATGGGCCTGCAACTGCGCGGCCCGCTGCCGCCACTGCGAGGCATGTGGTTTCCATTTGAGGATGCGCTGCTGCGCTTCTGGATGCACCGCACTCCCGAACCGCTCGACATGGTGTTCATCAACGACAACCGGGTAATCGCCATCGAGGAGGCCGCCACACCCTGCCCGCGGCTGCCCTGCCGCAGCTATGGCCCGAACGAGCCGGGTGATGGCGTGGTGGAGCTGGCGGCTGGAGAAGCGCGCCGCCTCGGCATCGTCGTGGGGAGTGAAGCCGTGATCCGGCAGCTCAAGCCCTCGTCGCTGGCGCCGGCCGCTCGCCCCGCAGCACCAAAACAGGATTGAGCGGAGCCAGGCGGGTGCCATCCGCCAGGGGCGCACCGCGCCAGGCCTGATGCTGCGCCACGGCCACCGTGAGGCTGGCCTGCTCGAGCACGGGCCGCAGCTCAGCCAGCGCTTCCACCGTGGCCAGCGGAATCACCACCACACCGCCCGGGCGCAGCCGCTCCAACACCGCCTCCAGCAGGGCACGCCGATCGCGGCCGCCACCGCCGATCAGCACCCGATCGGGATCGGGCAGCTCAACCAGGGCTTCGGGGGCGCGGCCCTCCAGCACTCGGGCAGGCGTCACGCCCAGCCGCTCGGCGTTGGCCTCGATCAAGGCCGCCGAGCCGCCGCGCTGCTCCAGGGCCCAGAGCTGCAGGGCCGGCCGCAGCCGCAAGGCCTCCAGCCCCACCGAGCCCACACCGGCTCCGATATCCCAGAGCACACCCTCCTGGGGCAGATCCAGATCGGCCAGCAGCTGAATGCGCACCTCGCGCTTGGTCATCAGCCCAGGGCGATCCGGGTGCTGCAGAAACACCCCATCTGGCAGACCAAAGAGGGGCAGGTGAGCCGGCAGAGCCGGCGGCTCGGCCACCAGCACCACTAAGTGCAGCGGATCGAGATCGGCGGGAAGGGGATCTTGCGGCTCCAGGCGCTGCACGCGCTCGGCACTGTGGCCAAGCCGCTCGCAGAGCCAGAAGGCATAAGCCTGCTCGAGCCCCGCAGCCCGCAGACACCGCCGCACCGTTTCAGCACCGCCGCGGCTCGGGTCGGTGAGCACCGCCAAGGCGCCGGGTCGCTGCTGCAGCCGCGCCGCCAGCGGTTCGGGATCGCGGCCGTGCAGGCTGAGCCAGCTGGCGTCCTGCCAGGGGCGGCCGATCCGCGCGAACGCCAGCTGCAGGGAGCTGGGGGCGGGGTGAAAACGCAGCTGTTCCGCTGGGAGCCCCTCCAGAAGCAGCCGACCGATCCCAAACCAAAGCGGATCGCCACTCGCCAGCACCACCACCGGGTGCGCAGCATCGAGGCTGCGCAGCTGCTCCAGCAGCGGCTCCGGCTGATCGCTAGCGATGAGGGCAGGTCCGCCCACGCCGGCCCAGCTCTGCAGGGGGGCGTGCAGACGGCGTGGCGCAGCCACCAGCGCGGCCTGGCGGAGCAGCTCTTGCTGAGCCGGCGGCAGGCTCGCCGGGGCTCCGGCGTCGGTGCCGATCACCTCAATCATCTCGCCATTGTGAGCGCCAGGCGTTCTGCAGAGGAGCGGAAACTGCCTTACTCTCCGGCCAACTGTCTGAGTCTGCGCCCCACGCGATGGCTGTTCGACTGACCGCACTCACCGGAGCTCTGCTCAGCCTCACCCTGGGGGTTCTGCAACCGGCCCAGGCTGAAACCGTGCTCGAGCGGGTGAGCCGCACCGGCAGGCTGAACACCGTGGTGCTCAACGGCGACTTGCCCTACACCACCCAGCAGGGCAACGGCTACGTGGGCCTTGGCATGGAGTTCGCCAAGGAAATCCAGAAAGAGGTGAGCGAGTACACCGGCAAGCCGGTGCAGCTGGTGCCGCAACCGGTGAACTCCATCAATGAGGGCCTTGCTGCCATCGCCAGCGGCGCTGTCGATCTCTCCTGCGGTGCCGGCTTCAGCTGGGGCC
>VGPP01000148.1 GCA_016882585.1 Cyanobacteria bacterium M_surface_7_m2_037 | reverse complement strand
AGCCAATCGTGGAGCGTTGGCCTGCAATGGAAAGACGCTTTAGCCCCCGGCAACGCCCTCGGCATGGCTGTAGGCCAGCCGATTTTTGCGACTTCGCTGTATGGGGGCGACACCCCTCGCGATGGCAGTTACACCTGGGAGTGGTGGTACAAGCTGCAACTGAGCGACCACATCGCCGTGACGCCAGCCTTGTTTCTGCTCAGCCGCCCACTGGGAGCTGAAACCACGGCGGGGGATACCTTTTGGCAGCTCGGCGCACTGCTGAAAACAACCCTGCACTTCTGAGAACAATTATCGAATCTGACATTGGGTTCAGGCATGCGGCGAACCGCTACAGCGCTGATGGCGGCACTGGCCCTGGCGGCGGTTCAGGCCTGCGCTCAAAAGGCTGCGGTGGATGTGATCGCCGCCGATGGCGCCCTCTGTGACATCACCCGGCGACTGGCCGCAAGCAACTTGAAGGTGGACTGCCTGCTGGGCCCCAGCGACGACCCGCATCAGCTGCAGCTCACCCCTGAGCAAATCCGCCATCTCAGCCAGGCACAGCTGGTGCTGATCAACGGCTACGGACTCACTCCCGCTCTCGACAAACTGAGCCAGGCCGTGAAGGTGGCCGAGATCGCGGTTCCAAGCAGCCCCAACCTCAACGACGACGGCGAGAACGACGATCACAGCCACGCAGAGCACTCCGATGGCCATGCCCACGGCGACCAAGATCCTCACGTGTGGCACGACCCGCGCCAGGCCGCCGCAATGGTGAAGCTGGTGAGCACAACGCTCGAGCCACTCCAGCCGCAGGCAGCCCAAGCGATCCGCAGCCGAGCCGACGCGATGCAACGCAGCCTGTCCGCCCTGGATCGCTGGAACCGCGAGCAATTCAGCACGATCCCGTCGCCGCGCGTGCTCGCCAGCGGACATCGGGCCTTTGCAAGCCTGGCGAGGGCCTATCAGTTCAAGGAGCTGCCGGTGGTGGATGCCACCAGCACCAGTGAGGCGCTGCGGCCGCAGGCGCTGGCCCGTGTGGTGGCCGAGCTACGAAGCCAAGGAGTGCGCAGCCTGTTCGCCGAGCAGATGCCGGCCAGCAAGGCCCTGGAGCGGATCAGCAACCTCAGTGGCGTGCCACTCGCTGGCCAACCGCTGCGGGCCGATTCCGGCGGCGACAACCTGATGGCGACGCTCACCAGCAACACCTGTCTCATCGTGGATGCCCTGGGAGGGCGCTGCAATCAAGCCAGCGCAGCCGATCTGGTGCAGCGCTGGAACGCCATCCGCTGAACCACCCACCCCGACTGGTGTAACGAACGACACATCCAACCGTGCCCAAACAACGCAAGCGGAAAGACAGAACTCAAAAGCGCCTAAGCTGCGATTGATTCTCAACAGCAACGCTTAACCGCACAATGGCTCAGCAGATCGGCTGCTCCAGCGATGAGGCACCTAGCCAGCGCAACGCTCCCGGCCAAGGCATCGCCACGGCGCACGCCAAGAAAAAGGGCTGCAAGAAGAAAAAGTGCTCCCACTGGAAAGGAGGTCAATGCCGCTGCGGCCGCGAGTGAGGCCGCTCAGCCCGCCTCGACCGTTGCAGGCCCTGCACCCATGCCGCCTTTCACATGAGCAAGGGCCGTTCCTTCGAGGAACTGTTGATCGAGCAACAGCAACGCTGCGGCGTTGTCGCCTGCAAGGCGCAAGCGCTTGCACACAAAGCGTGCTTCAGCCTCTTCCTGCAGCTGCTCTGAAACAAACCAATCGAGCATCGCTGTAGCGCTGCGCTCACCCAATCGCTCTGCCAGGGTGTACAGGTGATGGATGGAAGCGGTCACGCCCTTTTCCAGCTCATACACATGATCGAATAAGTCCTGCACGGAGCCCCAAGAGCGCTGTGGGGCATCAATCGTGGGCAGCTCAACATCTTGATCACTATCCACCAAGTAGGCAATCATCCGAGAGGCATGGCCACGCTCCTCATTGCTCTTGGTGAGCATGTACGACGAGAAGCCCACCAGATCCTTCTCCCGCAGCCAGATTGACATCGCCAGATAAGTGTGACTGGCCTGAAACTCAGCTGCGAGGTGATTGTTGATGGCGCGGGTGAGCTCCTTCATCCAGTGGACTGCAGTCGTTGTTGTTTTACAGCAGATTTGTGACCACTGACACCTACCCAACAGGGCAGGTGATCAATGGCACGCGTGAACGTCAGCTTTCCAACAAGCTGCGCAGCATCCAGGCCGTTTTCTCGTGGATCTGCAGACGCTGGGTGAGCAGGTCAGCGGTGGGCTGATCGTTGGCATCGTCCGCCGTGGCGAACACAGCACGAATGGTCTTGGCTATGGCTTCATGGCCACCAACCAACTCTCGAACCATATCCATCGCTGCGGGAACACCCTGCGATTCAGGAATGGACGAAAGATCACGGTAGATGGAGCCACCAAAGGGAGCTTTATGACCGAGTGCTCGAATCCGCTCGGCAATCTCATCAAGGGCCGTCCACAGCTCGGTGTACTGCTCCATAAACATCAGGTGCAGTGTATTGAACATCGGCCCAGTCACGTTCCAGTGAAAGCCATGCGTTTTGGCATAAAGCACGGTGCTATCGGCCAGGACGCGACCCAGCCCTTCGGCGATCTGAGCACGTTGATCAGCGGGAATACCGATGTCGACCGGAGGAGCCAGAGACATGATGAGCAGTGTGGTCTTACGACCATCCCACTCTAGGGGAGAAACAAAGCCATGTCAGCCCTCATCGACGCACAGCAGCCGCCAAAGGCAAAGGTTTCAAAAGGCCCGGAAAGAACACGAAACAGCATTCAGAACAACATTTGAGCAAGATGATCTTCCGCGATGAGCGAACATTCACATCATTGCCAAGCAGGAATCAAAAGCCATGTCAAAGCTTGTCCAGCTTCGACACCACAAGCGAGTTCTGGTCAAGCCAACAGAACAGCAGCGGACACGGCAAAGCAATCAGATGAACAAGCCATGACCATGACTGAGCCACAAGATTCCACTTGATTGAGCGCGTCACCAGGGATTCCTGAAACCTCAGCCTCCGGCGCGTTAAAGCAGCCCGCAACGAAAAGCGCCACAGACACAGCTCACACCCACTCGAGAACCGTTATCACCACCTCAGGGAGACGCCCTGGAGCGGCCATCGCAATCGCTGTGGAGCATGAAACGGTTCAAGAGATGTCTTGCGGCCCCTGCCGCCCTAGGCCTGATGGCTCCACTGGCAGTTGACGCCAGCCGGTTTGCATCTGCCTCGGAACTCAACATCGCTGGCGTGAGTCAGTACAGCCCCAGTGCGTCACGCAACAGCCTGGAGCAGGTGATGTCGATCACCCAGTTCTCCGACGTGCAGCCCACCGACTGGGCTTGATCAGGCACTGGGCAACCTGATCGAGCGCTACGGCTGTGTGGCCGGCTACCCCAACGGCACCTACCGCGCCAGACGTGCGATGACCCGCTTTGAAGCGGCCGCCCTGCTGAACGCTTGCCTCGACCGGATCACCGAAGTGACCGACGAGCTGAAGCGCCTGATGAAAGAGTTCGAACAGGAACTCGCCGTGCTCAAGGGCCGCGTGGATGGCCTCGAGGCCAAGGTTGTTGAGCTGGAAGCCACCCAGTTCTCCACCACCACCAAGCTCTCGGGCCTCGCCACTTTCGTGCTCGGTGCCAACAACTTCAGTGGCAGCGCCAGCAATTTGGTGGAAGCCAATAAGGCAGCGTTCGGGGCCACCACGTTCAACTACGACGTGCAGCTGAACGTCGACACCAGCTTCACCGGGAACGATCTGCTGCGCACAACCCTGCGTAGTGGCAACTTTGATGGAGATCACAACAGCTTTGGTGGCGCCGGCCCCAGCGGTCTCTCACAGCTGGAGGTAGCTGTCCAGGAAGAGGGTGGCCCGAACGTGGTGGGCATTGACCGTCTCTTTTATC
>VGPP01000147.1 GCA_016882585.1 Cyanobacteria bacterium M_surface_7_m2_037 | reverse complement strand
TACGCATCTGGAGTGGTTCATGGGTGCCCCCTTGCCTCGGCCTGCGGCCCTGGCTGCCCGGCTTGAAGTCCCGATCGAGGAGTGGCCTTACCTCGACAGCGAGGTGTTGGTGAAAACCCGCAGCCGCAAGGTCTGCATGACCCAGGCATCACGCTGGAGTGAACTGCATCCTCCTGATCACCTGCCAGCTGCTCCAGGGTGCTTGATCGCCCACGGCGAGCACATCACCATCCACTGCCAGGGGTGGTCCGATGACATGACACACAGCCACGGCTGGAGCCCGGAGGTGGCGTATGCGGCCAATGAATACGGCTAATCAACTCGGCCGCCCGCTGCTGCAGCCCATGCTGCTGCGCGACGACCTCAGGAGCCAGAAACGCCAGGCTGACTGGACTGACTGTTTGCCGGAGTGGATTCCCTCCAGCCCGCGAGATGCGCATTGCCTGGCCGTTGTGCCTTTGCCAAGCTGAAGTGAAGCCTGGCGGGGAGAGCCCAGCGATGACCTCAACTGCCCGCGTGGATCCGCTGGAGCTCCTCCGGCAACAGGAGGCCACCCGCCTGCCCTGGCTCGTGCCGGAGCGCCAGCGGCGCATGGCGGAGAGCCCCTTTGCCTTCTTCCGCGGCGCCGCCATCGTGATGGCCGCCGACCTTGGCCGCCAGCCCCACTCGGGCCTGATGGTGCAGCTCTGCGGTGATGCCCACCTGCTCAACTTCGGCTTCTACGGCTCCCCCGAACGGCAACTGATATTCGGCATAAACGACTTCGATGAAACCCACCCCGGGCCCTTCGAGTGGGATGTGCAGCGCCTGGCCGCCAGTTTTGTGCTGGCAGCCCGCAGCCTGGGCCTGAGCGAGAAACAACAGAGCCGGATCTGCCGCCGCATGGTGCGCGCCTATGGCGAGGCGATGGCGGAGTTTGCCGCCATGGCCCAGATGCCGATGTGGGTGGCACGGCTGCCCCTGGAGCGGTTCATCGACGAGCGCGCCAGTGCCAACTTTCGCAGTCACCTGAAAAAAGTGACGGACGCTGCCCTCCACAGGGACAGTCGCCAGGCGGTGCGCAAACTGTGCGAGCCCGATGGCAGCGGTGCGCTGCGCTTCCGGCATCAGCCGCCGCTGATCTGGCGCTTTGACGCCCTGGATCCTGTCTTCATGGCCGGCCTGAAAAGCACTGAGTGGGCCACCGAGCAGTTGCAGCTCTACCTGCGCTCCATCTCACCCACGATGCAGCACCTGCTGGCGCAGTATCAGTTCACCGACAACGCCCTCAAGGCGGTGGGTGTGGGGTCCATCGGAACCCGCTGTGCCATCAACCTGTTCATGGGCCCGCACCCGGACGACATCCTGGTGCTGCAGGGCAAGCAGGCCGAGCCCTCCGTGCTGGCTCCCTACGTGAATCTGCACGCACCGGAGCATCAAGGGCAGCGGGTGGTGGACGGCCAGCGGTTGCTGCAAACCGCCAGTGATGCCTTTCTGGGGTGGACCACCAACCCCGCAGGTGATCACCTTTACATCCGCCATTTCCGCGACTGGAAGGCCTCGGTGGATGTGGCCCAGCTGGATGCCGATGGCCTCAAGGATTACGGCAAGCTCTGCGGCTGGACGCTGGCCAAGGCCCACGCCCGAGGCGGCGACCGCCGCGCGATGACCGCCTACATCGACGATCCGAAACGCTTTGCCCAGGATGTTCTGGAGCAGGCGGTGCAGCATGCGGATCTGGCCGAGGCCGACCATGCTTTCTTTGTGGGAGCCGTTGCCAACGCGTGAAAGCTGGGCAGGGACGACCTAAGCACGCGCCCCCTGTTCAAGGCGCTGCTGCCGGTGGCCGATCACCAGCAAAAGCAGGCTGATCCCGCCGAGCAATCCCACCAGCAGGGCTGAGATGAGCATGGTGCCCGCCAGGCCACTGGCGTAGGTGTCGGTCATCAGCTGGATGGCCTGAGCCGTCAAGCCTTTGGCGTGGCTCAGACGGCCGCTGGCTAGGGCCGCCCGCACCTTGGCTTCGAGTTCTGAACTCCAGGCCACTGTGGAGCCCAGCTTCAGCACCTGTTCATGCAGGTTGGCAGAACCAAAGCCATTCACCAATGCCCCGCCGCCGGCGAAACCCAAAGCGAAGCCAAACTGCCCCGCGGTGGTGCGAAAGGCCGTCACCGGGCCGAGCGAGCCTGGTGGAGCCTCTTGCACGAACAGCGCCGCCTGGGGAACGATCATGAAAGCCAGGCCACTGCCCACCAGCAGCATCGGTATCACCTAGGCAAGGAATCCGGCAGAAGACTTCAGTGGCGGCAACCGAAAAAACTGCTGTTCGAGTGGATGGCGAGCTGCCAGGGAGTGCGGCTCACTACAACGGACCGTGCCGCTGCCAGCCCATCCGGATCAAGTTCAGCCAAAGCTTTTCCGCATTCACCCTGAGCATTCGCCGTGAGTGGCTCACCAGCGGCCTTCCCGGTGGCCTGAGCTCGGCTTCGGTTACCTCGACCCACTCAGCCCATGCTGACCCCTCAGAAGGCCGGAACCGGGCTGCTGTCTAGCGCTGTGGGGAGATCAGCCAGCCTTCGCGGCGCTGGAGCACAGGAGCGGACTTGGCGGATGCTGTTCGAGGCACCGAAAGTGTCAGTGCAGTTGTCAGTGCAGTTGTCAGTGCGTCTTGAGCCTGGAATTGCCGAGACTCATTGCGCTGCAAAGGGGTGAACCGCTGTGCCGTTCTGCCCCAGATTCCGACCTGGATAAACCAGAAGGGGAGTCAAAGCGAAGATTCGTTTCCGGCTACGAGGCCGGTCTACGGCACTGTCGCGACAGACGCCCCAAGTCGAAAAGGGAGTCAGATCAGAAAACTGTAGAAGGCAGTCACCAACACAGCAGTTCGGAGAAATCTTAGGACGACTGCCCCAGTTCAGGCCCAGGCGGCAGAGGCCAGATCTGCCGCACCTGCTCCAGGCGCTGCATGGCCTCCTCGCGCCGAGCCGCAGGGTCCTGCTGCTGCAACAGCAGGGTGATGTGGCCGAGCTTGCGGCCCACCGAAGCACCGGCCTTGCCGTACCAATGCAGGTGGGCCTCCGGCAGTGCCGCAAGCGCCTGCCGCTGTGGCTCATAGGCGGCGCCGGGATCCTCGCCGCTGCGCTGCTCAAACCCCAGCAGATTCACCATCAAGGCTCCGGGCGCCTGCAGGGCAGGTTCCCTCAGTTGCTGGCCCGAAACGGCCAGGAGCTGAAGGTCGAACTGGCTGAGGTCGCAGGCCTCGATCGAGTAGTGGCCGGAGTTGTGGGTGCGCGGGGCGAGCTCGTTGATCAACAGGCCACGGGGCCCGTAGAACAACTCGATCGAGAGCACCCCCACGTAGTTGAGCGCGGTGAGCAGCGAGGCCGCCATGTTGCGCACGGCCTGCTGAAGGGCGTGGCTGGCCTCATAAGGCGCCAACACCCAGTCGCACACCTGTTGGTGCTGGTGCGTCTGCACCACGGGCAGGCACACCACATCGCCCTGCTGATCGCGGGCGGCCACCACCGCCAGCTCCAGATCGAAGGCCACAAACTCCTCAACAATCCAGTTGCTGGGTTCCACCCGCTCCAGCAGAGCCTCGAGATCGGCAACACTGCGGAGCACGGCTGTGCCTTTGCCGTCGTAACCACCGCTGGCCGCCTTGGCCATCAGCGGATAAGCAAACCCCTGGGGCAGCTGGGGGTGAGCTTCGGCCGCCGTTGGGGCTGAAGCAGCAGCGGCAGCATCACCAGCCTCGGGCTCATCCGGCACCTCCTGCACCCGATCCAGGGGAAACCAGGCTGGCGAGGGCAGGTTGAAGCGGTTGAGCAACTCCCGCTGGCTGCGTTTGCACACCAGCGGCCGCAGCGCCTCGAGATCGGGCACGAAGGGCACCCCATCCGCTGCCAGAGCCTTCAGGCCCTCCAGATCCACCCACTCGTTTTCAAAGCTGATGGCG
>VGPP01000146.1 GCA_016882585.1 Cyanobacteria bacterium M_surface_7_m2_037 | reverse complement strand
GCCGGCCGCGGCAGGGCGGGCAGGCTTGGCAGCGCGGGACGTGATGGCTTGGCCGCTGCGGGCTTGGCGGCAGGCTTGGCCGCTTCGCGCTGCGAGGCATTGAGCGCTGCGGTGCTCACCTTGCCCTGCTGCCGCTCCTTGAGCCGATCCATCAGCACGGCGTCGTAGGCGGCTTCAATGCGCGCCCGGGCCATGGGGTCTTCGCCCACCTCAGCCAGGCGGGCCTGCTTGGCCTCCTGCACGGCATCGAAGCTGGCATCGGGGCTGATGCCAAGACGCTCGTAGGGATTGAGCGAGCCGGGCTGGGCAGGGCCACCGGTTGGATCAGTTCCCTGGGTCATGCCGCGGCTGGAGGTGTCAGTGCGATGGGTTCAGCCTAGAGAGGGAGCGCGGACAAAGCCTGGGATCAGAACAGTGGTTCGCTGTGGCGATAGCCCCCTTCGAGCTGAAGCAGGCGGCGCTGCTGCTCGGCTTCATCGCGCTGCAGCCAGCAGCGGCGCTTGAGCAGGGGCATCTGAGGGGGGAGGTGGCTGCCTTCGCGCATTTCCACCGCCGCCGAACCCGGCGTGGAGCCGGGCACGAAATTCACGTAGTCGCACCCACCATCGTTGCGGGGTCGTACAAGCCAGAGGGGCCTCGCCATCGCCAGAACCGCCGTTGTGACCTTTCTTCGTAAAGATTCTGGCGGGGCCCCGAGGCAGCCGTGGCTTGCGGGCGGGATCCGGTGGAGATCAGCAGGGGATTGGAGCGCGATCAGAGCGCGATCGGCTCCACACCACTCACCACCGGCGCCACAGCGCTCAGCTCGAGATCGGGATGGTCCTCGCCCAGCTGGTTGAGGTTCCACTCGTTCTTGAACAGCAGCACCGGCCGATCCCAGGCATCGCGCACGGTTTTGCAGTTGAAGATGCGGCCCACCTTCTCCAGCGCCGGCCAGCCGCCCACCACCCAACGCGCCACCGAGAAGCCCAGGGGCTCCAGGCGGGTCTGCACGCCGTATTCGTTTTCCAGGCGGTATTGCACCACCTCCAGCTGCAGCTGACCCACCGCCGCCAGGATCGGATCGCGCTTGCTCTGGTCGGTGTCGTAGAGGATCTGCACCGCTCCCTCTTCTCTCAGTTCGTTCACGCCCTTGCGGAAGCTCTTGAAGGCTGAGGGGTTGGGGTTGCGCAGCCAGGAGAAGATCTCCGGGCTGAAGCAGGGGATTCCCTCGTATTCCACCTTCGGCCCCAGATACAAGGTGTCGCCGATGGCGAACATGCCGGGGTTGTTCAGACCGATCACATCACCGGGGTAGGCGTCGTCCACCACCTCGCGGTCTTGGCCGAACAGCTTCTGGGGGCGGGAGAGGCGAATCGTCTTGCCGGTGCGGGCGTGCTGCACCGTCATGTCTTTTTCAAACTTGCCGCTGCACACCCGCACAAAGGCCACGCGGTCGCGGTGGCGGGGGTCCATGTTGGCCTGGAGCTTGAACACAAAGCCGCTGAAGCCGGGGCGCACCGGCTCGATCTCACCGGCGCTGCTGCTGCGGGGGATCGGCTTCTGCGCCAGCTCGAGAAAGGCATCAAGGAAGGGGCGCACGCCGAAGTTGGTCATCGCCGATCCGAAGAACACCGGGCTGAGCTCACCGGCATGCACCAGCTCGAGATCAAGCTCATTGCCGGCAGCCTCCAGCAGCTCCAGCTCCTCGAGGGCCGCATCCAGCAGCTCAGGTTCCACGGCGCCGCTGCTGCGCGCTTCCTCCACGCTCAGCACCTTCTCTTCCGAAGTGCGGCCGCGCTCGGCCCTCAGGAACAGGATCACCTGCTGGCTGCGGCGATCGATCACGCCGCGGAAGCGATCGCCGCTTCCGATCGGCCAGTTCACCGGCCAGCAGGCCAGCCCCAGCTCCTGTTCGATCTCATCGAGCAGCTCGAGGGGCTCACGCCCCGGACGATCCATCTTGTTGATGAAGGTGAAGATGGGGATGCGCCGCATGCGGCACACCTCAAACAACTTGCGGGTCTGCGGCTCAAGGCCTTTGGCCGCGTCTTCCAGCATCACCGCGTTATCGGCGGCGGCGAGGGTGCGGTAGGTGTCCTCCGAAAAATCTTGGTGGCCGGGGGTATCCAGCAGATTGATCGTGCTGCCGCTGTAGTCGAACTGCAGCACCGTTGAGGTGATCGAGATGCCCCGTTGCTTCTCCAGCTCCATCCAGTCGGAGGTCACTTTGCGCTGCTCGCCCTTGGCCTTCACAGCACCGGCCTGCTGAATCGCACCCCCGTAGAGCAACAGCTTCTCGGTGAGTGTGGTTTTACCCGCGTCGGGGTGGGAGATGATCGCGAAATTGCGGCGCCGCGCCACCGCCTCGGCCAGGGCCTGAAGCTCGGGAGTGGCGGCAGTAGCAGAGGTGCTGGTCATGGGGCCAGCCTCTCAGAAGAGCTGTCCCCAAACCTCGAAATAGCGGTCTTCCAGCGCCGCCACCTGGAGCTGATCAGCCAGCCCGGCCTCGTGCAGCTGCTGCTGCACCTCCTCGGGGGTGAAGGCGGCATGCAGCGAAGCGATGTAGTCGTGTTGGAGCACCGCGGGGGCATCAGCCAGATGAAGCTGCTGCAGCGCCAGGGCCGCCTGGGGTGTGGCGGGGCGGCGTAGATCCTTGATGTAGACGCAGGCGCCTGGCGCTGCCAACTGCGCCACGCTGCGCCAGAGCACCTGGGGATCGTGCAGATGGTGCAACAGGCTGTTGCTCACAACGGCCGTGTAGCCCCCGGGCAGATCAGCCGCCGGCAGGCAGACCTGCTCGAACCGCAGCCGCCCCTGCAGATGGGGTTGCTCGGCCAGCTGCTGCAGGGCCGGAGCGAGCATCGCGGCGGCGCCATCGATCCCCAGCACCGCAGCACCGCTGTAGCGCTCAGCCAGGCGAAAGCTGATGTTGCCGGGGCCGCAACCGAGATCCACCAGCCGCTGCCCCAATCCCCGGGGAAACAACTGCTCCAGGCGCTCAATCAGCGCCTGATCGCTGGCGGCGAAGTTGGCAGCGGCATAGGCCAAGGCCTGCTCCAGCCCTTCCATCAGCTCCGGCTCAGGCGTGCGATGCATCAACAACAGCGGGAAACCCTGCAGTTCATGCATTCTCGGCAGTGCACCGCCAATGGTGGCAACGGCTGCTTGCAGACCCCACCGGTGGCGTTATGGTTCGCACATCGCCTAGACCCTGCACCGTGACCCTGTCAGTACCTGGACCCAGCACCGCCGCCATGGGCGAGCCCCTGAAGGGACCCAGACCTGACTTCCCAGCCACGGCACCGGCAGCGAACCCCGTCTTCTATCGCACCTATTCCCGCAAGACCGCCAACGGCCGCGAGAGCTGGAAACAGGTGGCGGAGCGCAACCTGGGCGGCCTGCAAAAGCTGGGCCATCTCAACGGTGAGGAAGTGGAGCTGCTGCGCCGCATGCAGCTCGAGCAGAAGGCGCTGCCCTCCGGCCGCTGGCTGTGGATCGGTGGCACCCCCTGGATCGAGCAGGACCACAACTTCTCCGGCGCCTACAACTGCACCTCTACCAACCTGGTGGATTGGGAAGCGTTTGGTCTGATGATGGACCTAGCGATGATGGGCTGCGGTACCGGCGCCATCATCGAGCCGCACCTGATCAGCCGCCTGCCGGTGGTGCGCAACCAGCTGGCGATCCAAGCGGTGAGCGATATCGGCGCCACCCCCGCCGGCCAGCGCCAGGAACACACCAGCCACCGCATCGAGGGGCAGCAGGTGTTCATCAAGGTGGGCGACACGCGCCGCGGCTGGGTGGACAGCTACCAGCTGCTGCTCGAGCTCTGCAGCGATACGCGCTTCGACGCCAGCACGCCGATCGAGATCAGCGTGGATCTCTCCGATGTGCGCCCCGTGGGCGAAACGCTCAAGGGCTTCGGCGGCATGGCCAACCCGGTGAAGCTGAAGGATCT
>VGPP01000145.1 GCA_016882585.1 Cyanobacteria bacterium M_surface_7_m2_037 | reverse complement strand
AGCTGAATCAAGGCAGCGATGTTGCACTCAAACCGCCGAGATTGAGCGATCCACAGCGACTGAACAGCAATCTGATCAACCTGGACTCCAAGCCAAGTTGTGGTTGGTTGTTGAAGCGGAGAGGGTGGGATTCGAACCCACGGAAGGTTGCCCTTCAAACGATTTCGAGTCGTTCGCTTTCGACCACTCAGCCACCTCTCCAGGCGACCGATGCAGTGTAGAGACCAGGGTGCCAGCTCACGCCTGGCGCCAACCGCTGGCTGAACCGGCAGCCGGCCACCAGAGCCGCTCGGGCGGCAGCGGCGGCAATCCGGCCTGCTCACTCGGGCGCGGCCGGAAACCCAGCCATAACCCATCCACGCGTTGCTCTGGCTGATCGCGCCAGCTCCACCAGGCCTGACGATCAGGCAGCAGCCCCCAGCGGAGCCGGCCTGCGGCCAGCAGCAACGCCTGGCTCGTGTCTGACACGGCCTCCACCGCCAAACCAGAGCTCAGCAGCCGCTGGCCTGCCGCCAGGGCCGGACTGCCGTTCTGCCCCGCCAACAAGGTGGAGGTGAGCGAGGCCCAGCACTGCGGCTGCTCAGGAGGCACAGGGTCCAGCGACAACACCCAGTCGAAGCGCTGCACGCCCAGGCCCTGAGCCAGCTGGACGGCGCGGCGGCAGCTGAAGCCATCAGCGCGGCGACTGATCAAGGCGGCGCGGCCGGCGTGGCGGGCCAGCAACCATTGCCGGCTGCCGTCTTCCACCAGCAGCAGTTGATCGGCCCGAAGCAGCTGCAGCTGCAGAGCCGCCACACCTCCCAAAAGCAAGGCCGCCCACACCCTCCAGCGCTTGAGCTGCGGCACCATCCAGGGCAACAGCGCTACCGCCAGCGCGAGGGCAAGCCACGGCGACAGGCGGCCGATCTGGCACTGCGCCAGCGGCAGGGCTGCCATCTTCTGCACTAGCCACACCAGCAGCTGCGCCAGCGGCACCAGCAGCCAACCCAGGGCGGTCATCAGCGGCGGACAGATCAAGGCCAGCGCCGCCATCAACATGGCCCCCAGGGTGAGGGGCGTGAGCAGCGGGGCCACCAGCAGATTGGCGGGCACGGCATACAGGGGCAGCGCCCCGAAATGCAGCAGCTGGAGAGGGATGGTCCAAAGAGAGGCGGCCACCGGCACGGCGATGCCCCCCGCGGCCCAGGCCGGGGAATGGCGCCGCAACTGCTGCTCAAGCGGCCGGGCGCTGAGGATCAAACCAGCCGTGGCCGCCGCACTGAGCTGAAAGCCCACATCCAGCAACCAGGCGGGCCGCAGCAGCAGCATCACCAGCAGGCACAGCAACAGCACCGCCAAGGGTCGGCTGCACCGGCCAGCCTCCTGCAGGGCGAAAGCCAACGCCCCCATCAACACCGCCCGCACCACCGACGGCTGAGCCCCGGCCAGCAGCAGAAAGCAGGCCATGGCGCCGAGGGCCAAAGCCCAGCGCAGCGGCGCTGGCAGCGGCCGAGCCACCAGCAGCACAGCACCGAGGAGCACGCTCAGGTGAAACCCACTGGCCGCCAGCGCGTGCGACAAGCCCGCAGCACGAAACGCCTCCCGCACCTCCGCCGGCAAGGGGCTCACCGCACTGCCCAGCACCAGGGCCGACAACACCCCGCCGGCCTGCTCGCCGCCGGCCTGACGCAGGGCAGCCGCCATCCGGCGGCGCAGGTTGGCCACGGGGGTGGGTGTGCGCTCCAGCAATTGCCAGCGCTCAACCTGCAGCGCTGTCCAGGCCTCCCGGCGCTGCAGGCGCTCGGCAGGCCCCGACAACAGTGGATGGGGCGCCGGCTTCAGCTGGCGCAGCGTGCCCTCCAGCTGCAGCCGCCAGCCCTGACGCAGCGAGGGGCACGGACTGAACTGCAGCTCGCTGCGGCCACCAGAAAGCCGGGCCAAGGCGCTGCAGCGCTGGCCGGACAGATCAGGGCGGGGATCCTCCAGCAGCTGGGCGGTGAGCACCACGGCCTGCTGCTGCGCCCCCGCAGGAATGCGATGCAACGGGTCGGCGGCACCCGGATGGGGCTGGCCGATCAGGCCTCGCGCCACCAGCAACGGCAGCAGCAGCGCCAACAGCGCAAGCAGCCGCGGCCGGCGCCGCAACCCAACCAGCAGGGCCAGCCATAGCGCCACCAACAACCCCAGCTTGAGCAGACCACTCAGCGGCAGCACACCGATGGCCAGGCCCAGCAGTAACACCCCCAGCCCCAGAGCACCCATGGTCCAGGCGGCAACATCACTGGTTGGAGTGTTCCCCTAGGGTTCGCTCGAGCTTCCATTGGCCATGCAGCGACGGCATCGCGTCCTGGCTCTGGTATCGGCTCTCGTGCTGCTCGGGATCGGGCCGGCTCTGGGCCAAGCGCGCACGATCACGGTGGTGGAAGGCGACACGCTCGAGCAGCTGGCCCTGCGCTACCGCGTGGATCTGCAGGCCTTGATCGACCTCAACGGCATCCGCGATCCAACGCTGCTCCAGGTGGGTGAGGTGCTGAAACTGCCAGGGGCGCCAGGCACCACCACCCGCAGCAACGCACCTGCCGATGCCATGGCACCACCCCCGCCTGAGGGCAGCAGCGCTGAGGCCGCCGCCGCACTGCTGCTGAGCCCCGCTGAGCGGCGCGATCGCGCCGAACTGGAACTGCGGGAGCTCTCCGGCAAAGCGCGCTGGAAATGGTTCAACAGCACCGCCGTGGATTGGTCGGGCTGGCGGCTGCACCCCGGCGGCGTGCGCATCACCCTGGTGAAGCCCTCCATCAGCGACCTGGGCCTGAGGGGCTCAGCCGCCACAGCCGTGGCTGTGCAGTGCACCAGCCTGCGCCAGAACTGGCGGATCGACGGCACCTGGCAGGGCTGGGACACCCCCGCCCCCGGCTCTGTGGGCCAGCGGATCGTGCTCGATCTGTGCAGCAACACCCTGGATGGCCCGGCGGTGCCGGTGCCGCCGGCGCCCTAGCGCTCCAGCAGCGGGAAGCCCAGCGCTTCCCGCTCCGCCAGCCAGGCCTCGGCCACCTGCCGGGCCAGGTTGCGGATGCGGCCGATGGTGGCGGTGCGCTCCGTCACCGAGATCACACCGCGGGCTTCGAGCAGGTTGAAGGTGTGGCTGCACTTGAGCACGAAATCCAGGGCCGGTGCCGGCAGCTGCCGGGCCACCAGATCCGCCGCCTCAGCCTCATAGATCGCAAACAACTGCTTGAGCCGCTCGGGGTTCGAGGCTTCGAAGTTGTACGTGCACTGACCCTTCTCGAACGGCAGCCAGATATCGCCGTAGGAGCGCTTGCCATCCCAGGAGAGATCCCAGATGCTCTCCACATCTTGGAGATACATCGCCAGGCGCTCGAGGCCGTAGGTGATCTCGATCGATACAGGCCGGCAATCAATACCGCCGCACTGCTGGAAATAGGTGAACTGGGTCACCTCCATGCCATCGAGCCACACCTCCCAGCCCACACCCCAGGCACCGAGGGTGGGAGATTCCCAGTTGTCTTCCACAAAGCGGATGTCGTGGTCGGCCGGCTTGATGCCCAGGGCTTCAAGTGAGGCCAGATAGGTCTCCTGGATGCCATCGGGGCTGGGCTTGATCAGCACCTGGTACTGGAAGTAGTGCTGCGCCCGGTTGGGGTTATCGCCGTAGCGGCCATCGGTGGGGCGCCGGCACGGCTCGGGATAGGCCACCGCCCACGGCTCCGGCCCGATCGCCCGCAGCACGGTGTGGGGGCTCATCGTGCCGGCGCCCTTTTCGGTGTCGTAGGGCTGCAGGATCAGGCAGCCCCGCTCAGCCCAGAAGCGGTTGAGGGTGCTGATGATGTCCTGAAAATGCACGATCTGCTCCTGGTGAGGCCGGCGTGGGCGCGCTCGGCCCCCGATTCTGCCCAGCGGCCGATCACAGCAGGCACAACCACCTACTGACGCACCCGCGCCGCGGCCCCAGCCTGAAAGCAA
>VGPP01000144.1 GCA_016882585.1 Cyanobacteria bacterium M_surface_7_m2_037 | reverse complement strand
TGGCCGGTGGCGTCTTCACCGAAGACTTCATCGACAACTGGATCGCCCTGAAGTACGAGGAGGTGCAGCAGCTGCGTCAGCGGCCGCACCCCCACGAATTCACCATGTACTACGACGCCTGATCAGCGCCGCAGCTTGCCCTGCAGCCCCGGTTCACCCGGGGCTTTTTTGATGGTGAGTGCCGTGGCTGCGGCTTCAGTCGTGACGCAGCTGTGCGATGGCGCTGTCGTGCAGGCGGCGCTCATGGGCGTGGCGCTCAGCCCAGGCCACTTCCTGGGCATGCACGTTGGAGGCCTCGCTCCCATCGGCGGTGGCATGGCGCTGGGCCACCACGGGCTGGTGGCGGCGCTGCTCCTGCTGGCGATGCCGCATCCATTCCACAAACAGAGGCTCGCTCTGAGAGGTGTTGATTGAGGCGCCCATCACATCCTCCGGGGGATTCGCATGGGTTCATTCTGTAGCGGTTGCTACGGAATTGCCGGTCACTCCATGAAACGTGATCTGGGTTCAATCCGGCACAGAACGGCGCCTGGCCCCAACCGATCGCGGTACCGCATGGGATCCGTTGGAATGGGAGGCCGCTGCTCCCTTGCCCAGCTCCATGGCTGACACCCTCACCAAGCTCGCCTATCAGGCCCTGCAGCAGGGCAAGAGCCTGGTGGGCGTGGCCCACAAGGAAGTGAGCACCAAGCTGATGGAGCTGGTGGCCCCCCAGGGAGCCCCGAAAACACGGCCGATCCCGCCGCAGATGTTGATGGATCTGCAAGCCGCCAATGCAGCGCTGATGGAGATCGATTGGGAGGAAGCGGAGCAGGGCCTGTATCCCACGAGCCTGCTGTTCGATGCCCCCTGGCTGGATTGGGCGGCCCGCTATCCGATGGTGTGGCTCGATATGCCCAGCACCTGGAACAGGCGCAGTGAGCGCAACGTGACCGACCTGCCGGCGGAGGTGGAGAGCGAGAACTATCCCGATTACTACCTGCAGAACTTCCACCACCAAACCGATGGCTACCTGAGCGATCACTCCGCCTCGCTCTACGACCTGCAGGTGGAAATCCTGTTTAACGGCACCGCCGATCCGATGCGGCGCCGGGTGATCAAACCGCTGGTGCAGGGCCTCAGGGCCTTTGGCGAGCGGCCGGCCTCCCAGCTGCGGGTGCTGGATGTGGCCACGGGCACCGGCCGCACCCTGCGGCAAGTGCGTGCAGCGCTGCCGCAGGCGCAGCTGGTGGGCCTTGATCTCTCGTCTGCCTATCTGCGCCAGGCCAATCGTTGGCTGAGCCAGCTGCCGGATGAACTGCCGCAGCTGGTGCAGGGCAATGGCGAACGCATGCCCTTCGCCACCGGCAGCATGCAAGGCGTGACCTGCGTGTTCCTGCTGCATGAGCTGCCCGGCGAGGCTCGCCAGAACGTGATCAATGAGTGTTTCCGCGTTCTGGAGCCCGGTGGGGTGTTGGTGTTGGCCGATTCCGTGCAGCTGGCGGATTCGCCGCAATTCGAAACCGCAATGGATAACTTCCGCCGCGTGTTCCACGAGCCCTACTACCGCGATTACATCGGTGATGACATCGATGCGCGCCTCGGCGCTGCCGGCTTCAGCGGGATTCGCGCCACCTCGCATCTGATGACGCGGGTGTGGAGTGCCACCAAGCCCTGACAAAGAGCCGTGGCCGCTGCCCAAACGCCATAGGGTCCGCCTAAAGCGAAGGTGGCATGAGCAATCCGTTCAGCGTGCGCTGGTTGGCAGGCTGGACCTTCCAGACCGTGTTCATGGAGGGCTGTGTGCAGGTGGAAGCCCACGGCTTCGGCATCTGCCTGCGCACACCACTGCTTCCCGGCGAAAGCCCAGTTGTTGCGGCCGATCGCTTGGTGCTGGCCGAGGATCAGCGGCGCCGCGCTCTGCACAACGCCTGGTTGCGGGGCAATCGGATTCCGGCGGCAGAGCCAGCACCCCCCCTCGATGGGGCCAGTGCCGAGGTGGCACCCACCGCGCTGGAGCAAGCCGAGCTCGAACCGCTGATCCGCCTGGCGGCCTGAGCAGCTGTGGCGTCGCCTTGAGCTGCTGCGATCAGCGCTTCAACCAGAGGGCCAGAACCAGCCCGAGCCCGCCCCAGCGCAGGGCCGTCCACAAACTGGTTTCCTGCCAGGTGGTGGGACGCAGTGGAGCAGGCAGAGGATCGAGCAGACGCTGGGCCAGCGCCATCCGCTGACGCAGCCTCCTGGCCTGGAGACTTTCATCGGCGCTGCTGATGCGTTCAGCCCGCGACACCTGGGCCATCAGGGTCGCCAGCTGATGCAACCAGCGAATGGGGGTGTGGGGGGAGCGCGGACGCTGCTGCATGGCGCCAGGATGGCCCTCCAGCCGAGCTTGTGTCCAGTGTCTGCAAGTCAACAGTGGCCCGATGGCAGCCGAGAAGCGGCCGAAGCCCTGCATCGACTGCTCACCATCGACAACCGCCAGTGGCACGCGCTCAAGGGCCAACCCCAGCGGCGGGCCGCTGAACAGCTGGCGGCAGCCCTGGTGCAGCTGCTCGATCCGGCCAATCCCGCCAACGCCCCTGTGGCCACCCCACAACGCCGCGACGCCATCGCGCTGCTGGAGCACGGGCTGGGCTGGTTGCGCGGGGAGCTGAAGGACCCCGGCTGTCCAACCCACGGACACTGATGCGCTACTGACGACGCAGCGCCACCTGAACCCGGTTGCCGCGGGCGCTCCAGCGCACGTCGTCGAAGCAGGAATGAATCAGAAACAGGCCTCGGCCGCAGAGGGCATCCGGCTCCTGCGGCAGCGCGGCGCAACGGGCATCAGCAGGAACCCCGCAGCCCTCATCCTGCACCTGAAACACCCACCAGCGGGGCGTCACGATGCGGCGCACCCGCAGGCACTTGCCGGGGTCGTTGCCATTGCCATGGCGCACAGCGTTCACCAGCACCTCCTGCAACCCCAGCTGCAGAGAGGCCATCTGCTGGGCGCAACTGATCGGCTCCAGCAGCACCTCCAACAGCGGCGAGAGCTGAAGGGTGGAGGGGGTGATGAAATCGGCCCAGCGATGTGGCATCGAACCCAAGCCGGCGGGGAAGCCATGCAGTGGTTTGAAACTACCGCTGCGGTGAACCGCCCGATCTAGGCCGACACGCGCTGTTGCAGCCCAGGGTGCGAGAGCAGCGCATCCATCAGACGCACACCCCGCAGCTGATTCACCAGGGGCAGATGACCCTCCGGTGCCTCCAACGACCATGTGAATGCATTGGGATACCGCGTCCACACGCCACCCTGCTTCCAGCCCAGGCGGGGCCAGAGCTGATCCCAGCGGCCATTGAGCGAACGGAGCAGCCGGATCTGCACAGAAAAGCCGAAGCGACCCTGCGAAAACACCACCCAGAGGCGATCCAGGCTCTCCAGATCCACCGAAGCAATCGGAGGCACTTCGGAGTAGTACACGTAGCCACGCTTCACAGCCGCCTCACCGGCCAGCTGGCGCAGGTGTTCGCTGGTGAGGCGATCCGCCTCTTCAAAGGCCTGATCCATCAGCGCCCGTTGCAGCGGGGCGTAATCCAAACCGGCCGCACTGGTCACCGCCAACCAACCATCGCGGTAGCGATCGCGGAAGGCCTGGGCGAGGCCGTCGTCGACCGACACCAGCAGTTGAATCAACAGCCCTGCAGCCCAGTCGTCGCCGGTGGCATCGAGGCGATCGATCTGCTCCGGCAGCAGCGGACGCAGTTCAGCGGCGCGCTGTTGCACCTGGGCGAGCAGGGTGCGGCGCTGGCGGGGGTTGGCCGCCAGGAAACGCTCCAGAAGTTGTTCGGCGCTAACCGTTGTGGTGACGGGGGGTCCGGAAAGCATGAAGAGAGGTCAGACCTGCCATGGGGCCAGCGTTGGCCCACTATGTCAGGCATGGCCAGGCCAAGGCGGGTTCGCGAATGGTTGGGATGCAACTGAATCGCCAACCGGTGGAACGGTTTCTGCAAGGACCAGCACCC
>VGPP01000143.1 GCA_016882585.1 Cyanobacteria bacterium M_surface_7_m2_037 | reverse complement strand
AGGCCACTCAGGCCAAGCACGGCTACGCCAAGACCCAGCAGGCTGCCGTCGGCCAGGCGGTGCAGGTTGCCGAGCAGGGGCGATTGGCGATCAGCCTGGCGCGACGACAGGGATCCCTGGATCAGTTCCAGGGGCCGAGCGGTGGGGCGCCGTTGACCCTCCTGGGTCTGATGGAGCGGGGCGGCGACCACAGGTGCGCGGCAGAACTGCGCAAGTGAACCATGCGCCCGGCCCTCCAGCAAGGGGGAGATCAAGCACTGAGACTCACCGCCCTGCCGGCTACCAACCCAGCACCACCAGATTGGCAAAGGTGAGGGCATTCCAGAGGCCGTGCATCAGCACGCAACTGCCCAGGCGTCCGCTGCTCCAGCGCAACCAGCCCAGCCCAAGGCCCAGCACCAGCAGCGGCAGCAGTTCCCCCAGGCTCAGGTGCGCCACAGCGAACACGGCGGCGCTCAGCAGGATGCCGCCGGCGGCTCCCAGCTTGCGCCCCGCCACAGGCAGCAGTGCGCCGCGGAAGATCGTTTCTTCAAACAACGGCGCCAGCACGATCGCCGTGAAGCCAAAGCAGGCCAGGGCCGGCACGTTGTGACTGTTGAGCACGAGCTCCAGCAGGGGATTGCTGCCTCCGGGATCCCCCCAGAGCTGGCCCTGCAGCCAACCCACCAGGCTCACCAACGGCAACACCATCAGCAGACCCTTCAGCCCCTGGCGCAGGCTCAGGGCAACGGGGCTCCAGCGGAACTGCAGCCCGCCTAGGTCTGCTCGGCCCCGCAGCATCAGCCCCAGGATCAGCAGAGGGCCCGCCATCAGCGCCAAATAGAGGCTCACCACGCTGATGCCCTCGCGCAGGGGGCTGGTGATGGCCAGCTGCTGCAGCACGCCGGTGAGCACGGGGCCCACCAGCAGCGGTGTGAGCAGTTCTCCGATCACCACGAAGCCACCGGCAATCAGCAGCACGGCATCGATGCCGCTGAGCCATGGGCCCTGCAGGGTGGGTGCCTCGGCGGCGCGGCCCCGCCAGCGCAGCCACAGCTCCCGCAGCAAGGCGGCGCTGCCCAGCAGCAGCAAGAGCACGGGCAGCACGCTCACGCTCAACAGCTGCAGCACCGCCTGGCGGCTGGCCGCTTCAGCGCCGCAGGCGGTGGGTGGCGACAGGGCTTCACAGCTCCACAACCGCAGCACACCGCCCTGAGGTAGCGCCTCGAGCAAGGCGCTGGGCGCTGTGCCGGTGGGCGGTGCTGCTGGATCGAGCAGGGCCTGGGCCACGGCTGCCTGGGGGCCCGTGCCTGCTGCCAGCTCTGCCAGCAGGGCATCGGAGGCTTTGGCCTGCCCCTGGCGGCGCAGCAGCAGGGCCTGCTCCAGCAGCAGATCTGGATCGGGGGTTCGGCCCGCTTCTCGGGCGTCGTTGATCTCCTCGGCCAGGGCTTTCCGCAGGGTGTCCACTGGATGGCGGCCCGCCAGCAGGTTGTGCAGAGAGCCGCTCAGCTGGGGCTCCGCCAGCACCGCCAGCTCCAGCTGGCGGCGGTTGAGGTCGTTCCCTACCGAGGGGCGATTGAGGCTGTCGATCAGCCCGTTGAGCCAGAGCAACAGGCTCAGGGCCAGGCTCACCAGCGCCAACGCCACCTTCCAGCCCGGTGTTGCCCCCTCCGGCCTGCCGCTGGGCCTGTTGGCTGCTGTCACCCTGCGCCTGCTCCCTGGTGCTGATCAGCGCAGCATCTCATCGTTTGGCTCTGGGCCGAAACCCCACCAAATACGATGCCTTTTGCTCCAATCTGCGCCTGTGTCACTCCGGATCCTGCTGGTTCGCCATGGGTTGAGCAGCTTCAACCTGGAGCACCGCATTCAGGGCCGCGACGATCTCTCCAGCCTCACCGAGGAGGGCGTGAAGCAAGCCCTGGCCACGGGTGAGGCCCTGCGGGATCTCCCGATCACCGCGGCCTACAGCTCTCCCCTGCGCCGCGCCCACGACACAGCCACTGCTCTGCTCGCCGCCCAGGGTGGCGGCCTGGAGCCCCGCCTCGACAACGATCTGCTGGAAGTGGATCTGGCCCCCTGGAGCGGTTTGCTCAGCAGCGACGTGCAGGAGCGCTTCCCCGAGGCCTACCGCACCTGGAAGCAGCATCCGGAGCAGCTGGAGCTGCAGCGCGCCGATGGCAGCAGCTACGCCCCGATTCCTGAGCTGATGGAGCAGGCGCGCCGCTTCGTGGATCGCCTGCTGGCTGAGCACAACCCCGCCAACCCCACGCCGCAGACCGTGCTGGTGGTGGGCCACAACGCCATCCTGCGCTGCCTGCTGCTCACCCTGCTGGGTTTGGACGCCAGCGGCTTCCGCCGTCTGCGGGTGGAAAACGCGTCCCTCTCGGTGCTGAACCTCAGCGCCGAGGCGGATGGTGCGGTTGCGGTACAGATCGAATCGCTCAACGGCACCACCCATCTCCACCCCGAGGTGTGCGGCGGACGTTTGCCCGCCAAGGGAGCTGGTCCGCGCCTGCTGCTGGTGCGCCACGGCGAAACCGATTGGAACCGCCAGGGCCGTTTCCAGGGTCAGATCGATATCCCGCTCAACGAGAACGGCCGCGCCCAGGCAGCCGCCGCCGGCAACTTCCTGCGCAAGGTGTCGTTCCAGCGGGCTTACACCAGCTCGATGGCCCGGCCGCGCCAAACCGCCGAAGGCATCCTCAGCCACCACCCCGGGGTGCCCCTCACCAGCGTGCGCGATCTGGTGGAGATCGGCCACGGCGAGTGGGAGGGTTGCCTGGAATCGGAAATCTCCGAAGGCTGGGGCGAGCTGCTGGCCGCCTGGAAGCGCGCCCCGGAAACGGTGCAGATGCCCGATGGCGAAACCATCCACGACGTGTGGGATCGCTCGCTGCGGGGCTGGAACACCATTGCGGCGAGCCTGCACAGCGATGAAACGGCTCTGGTGGTCGCCCACGACGCCGTGAACAAAACGATCCTCTGCGCCCTGCTGGGCCTGAGCCCAGCCGATATCTGGGCCGTGAAGCAGGGCAATGGTGGCGTAACGGTGATCGATTACCCCAACGGGCCCGATCAGGCGCCAGTGGTGGTGTGTCTGAACCAGACGGCCCATCTTGGGGGTGTTCTGGATCGCACCGCCGCCGGCGCTCTATGACCCCCAACCCCGAGCAGCCGCTGCTGCTGCATCAGGTTCAGCTGCTTGAAGAGGAAGGTGCTGGGCTGCGCCGCTGCGATGTGCTCATCGAGGCGGGTCGGCTCAAGGCCATGGGCGGCGAGGCTGCGGCTCAGGCCACGGCCTGCGGTGCTCACGTGCTCGATGCCCAGGCCTGGCTGCTGGCACCGCCCCTGGTGGATCCCCATTCCGAGCTGGAGGATCCGGCCAGCGGGTCGGCCGAAACTCTGGTCTCGCTGGAGCGTTCGGCCCTGGCCGCTGGATACGGCACCGTGGCTCTGCTGCCACGGGCCCGCAGCTGGCGCGATCGGCCTGAGCGCCTGCAGGGCCTGGCGCCCGCAGGGCAGTTGCAGCTGCTGCTCTGGGGCAGCTTCAGCCATGGGGCGAGTGGCGCGGATCTCGCTGCCCATGGCGATCAGCTGGCCGCCGGCGCCATCGGCCTGGCGGAAGCCGATCAGATCCCACCCCTGGCGCTGCTGGAGCGCGGCCTCAGCCTGGGGGAATGCTGCGAGGCACCCGTGCTGCTGGCCCCCCGCGACGCCAGCCTGAGCCAGGGGGGCTTTGTGCGGGAGGGGGTGGAAGCCCTGCGCGCCGGCTGGCCCATCGATCCCTGCATCAGCGAAACCCTGCCGCTGCAAAACCTGCTGGCCATGGCCCGGCGCCATCCGCAGCGGCGCCTGCAGCTGATGAATCTCTCCACAGCGCAGGGAGTGGCTCTTGTGCAGGATCTGCCTGCCGAGCAGCGCCCTGAGGCCACGGTGTGCTGGTGGCATCTGCTCGCCGATAGCGGCAGCCTCGATCCGATTGCCGAGGGGTGGCGGGTGGTGCCGCCTCTGGGCACCCCAGCGGATCGCCAGGCGCTGCAGCAGGCTTTGGCCGATGGCG
>VGPP01000142.1 GCA_016882585.1 Cyanobacteria bacterium M_surface_7_m2_037 | reverse complement strand
GCCAGGTACGTGTCGTTGGTGCTGGTGTCGCCGTCCACCGTGATCGCATTGAACGAACGATCCACCGCCCGCTGCACCATCGCCTGCCACACATCGGCCGGCACACCCGCATCGCAGCTGAGGTAGCCCAGCATCGTGGCCATGTTCGGGTGGATCATTCCCGACCCCTTGGCCATGCCGCCGATGCGCACGCGGCGGCCGCCCAGCTCGGCCTCGAGGGCGATCTGCTTGTCGATCAGATCGGTGGTGAGGATCGCGTTGGCCGCTGCCGCGCCGCCCTCGGCGCTCAACGCTTCCGCCAGGGGATCGATGCCCGCCAGCAACGTGTCCATCGGAATCGGCACACCGATCACGCCCGTGGAGCAGATCAACACCTCTTCGGCTGCCAACCCCAGCCGATCGGCCATCGCCTGCGTGGCGCGCTGGCTGTCGATCAAGCCGCGATCACCGGTGCAGGCGTTGGCCTGGCCGGAATTGGTGAGCACCGCCCGGGCATGGCCGCCACTGGCCTGCAGCCGTTCGGCGCAGAGATCCACGCAATCGGCCCGCACCAGCGAAGTGGTGAAGGTGCCGGCACACACAGCTCCTTCGGGCGCCAGCAGCAGGGAGAGATCGGGTTTACCGGAGGCCTTGAGGCCAGCGGTGATGCCGGCGGCCAGAAAGCCTTCAGGGGCCGTGACGCCACCAGAGATGGGATGCCAGGGGTGAGTCACGGCCGCCGCTGCACGCTCGAATGCTGCGATTCTGAGCGCTGATCGCCCGCGCCCTGGCCCCTCGATGCCCGCCTCACCCCGCTGGAGCGGATCGCAGCGCCGCATTGGCCTCACCGGCGGGATCGCGAGTGGCAAAAGCACCGTGGCCCGTTGGCTGGAGCAGCAGGGGCTGCCGGTGCTGGACGCAGATGTGTATGCGCGGGAGGCGTTGGCTCCGGGCACTGCAGGTGCGGCGGCCGTGCTTGCGCGCTATGGCGAGAGGGTGAGGGCTGAATGCACGCAGCCTGAAAACAGCGTGATCGATCGCGGTGCACTTGGACAGATCGTGTTCAACGCCCCCCCGGAACGGGCCTGGCTTGAGCGCTTGGTGCACCCGCTGGTGCGGGCACGGTTTGAGGCAGAACTGGCCAGGGTTGAGGGAGAACCAGCCGTAGTGCTGGTGATTCCTCTGTTATTCGAAGCCGGCTTGGAGGGCCTATGTAGCGAGGTGTGGCTGGTGGATTGCGAACCAGAACAGCAACTCCAGCGCCTCATGCAGCGTGATGGACTCCATGAGGCGGCGGCGGCGGCCCGCATCAACGCCCAGTGGCCCCTGGAGCGCAAACGGCCCCTGGCCGACCAGGTCATCGACAACCGGACAGACCCCAGCCAACTTCCGGCACGGCTCAGCCGCCTGCTCAAGACATCAGCGTTGGACGGATAACAAGCGTTCAGCCATGGCCAGCTGCCGGCGAGCATCAGCACAGGAACGGGCCTGATGGAACGCCACCTGCGGGTTGTGTTCGCAGTACGACGCCCATTCCCGCGCCGTGAAACAGGCTGGCGCAAAGGCGAGGCAAGCCATGCCGGCGGCGTCCTGGCGAAACACCGTTGGCCTCGGCTCGTTCTGGTGCGACCACTCGCGTTGGACCAGGGGCTTGAGCTCCAGCAAACGCTGCAACAGGTCGCTGTTGAGCAGAGGGCCGCGCGGCGCCGGGCGCTCCAGCTCGGGCTGATCGGGGGCGCTGCAGGCTTGATGCCGGAGCAGGAAGCGGGATCCATCCACATGGAGCCCAAGCTGATTGGTGGAGCACGTGTCAGAAGGCTGGGCCCCTGCCGGGACGCTGATCGCGAGGGCCGCGGCAGAACAGGCAGCCATCAAAACAACAACAGGGAGCCGGACAGTCGAAGAAGCATGCATGGTGTTTGGCGCGGAGGAGTGATCAAGCAGCGATGGAGACGCATTCATCGAGCCGGAACCATCACGTAGCCCCCCACGGGCTGCACGACTGATGCATTGGTGTAGGTGCTGCCATTTTGTTGTTGCGCCAGTTGCAACTTCAGCTTCAGCAGTTCGATTTCCTGCTGTTGACGCATCAGCTCCAGCTCAGTGGCGCTGGGTGCAGCCGCTTGCTGCACAGGCTGGGGCTGCGGCTGTACCTGACGATTCTGGGCATTCATGATCAAGCCCGTGATCAGATTGCCGCCCAGACCAATCAGCTGACCCTGGGTGGCGTGTTGGCGATCCCGGGCATTTTCCTTGGATTGCCACTCGCGCGCTGCAGTGCAATCACGACGATCAGCCCAGAAACCACCGCCCTTGCCATTCATGCTCACTGAGCCCGAATCACAGGCTCCGTAAATCCCGAAGTTCTGGGCATGGGCTGCGGGTGCAGCGATCGACAGGGTGGCACCACCAGCGAGAAGAGCGGCAGCAGCGAAAGCTTTGAGGGTCATGACTTTGAAAGTTGTGTGTGAGTGAGGCGGTTGGGGTTGTTCCCTTCCGATGAACACACCCTCGCCCGGATCCAGTGCTGCCCCCTTGAGCCCGCGCAAGCCCAGCTGTGATCTTGATCACAGCCACAGCACACACAAAAAGCCCCCGACAGATCCTGCCGGGGGCCCATCCATCAGCAGGCTTGGCCTTACTGAGCCGGCACCATCACCACACCAGCGGGGTAGCCGGGCATGGGTTGCACTTGTTGCACCTGAACGCTCGCACCGTAAGGATTCTGTTGTTGCGCCAGTTGCAACTTCAGCTTCAGCAGTTCGATTTCCTGCTGTTGACGCATCAGCTCCAGCTCGGTGGCGCTGGGTGCAGCGGCCTGCTGCACGGGCTGGGGCTGCGGCTGGGGCTGACGGTTCTGCGCATTCATGATCAGACCCGTGATCAGATTGCCGCCCAGACCAATCAGCTGACCCTGGGTGGCGTGCTGGCGGTCGCGGGCATTTTCCTTGGATTGCCACTCGCGTGCTGCAGTGCAATCACGACCGGAAGCATTGAATCCGCCACCATTGCCATTGATGCTCACGGAGCCCGAATCACAGGCTCCATAGATCCCGAAGTTCTGGGCATGGGCTGCGGGTGCAGTGATCGACAGGGTGGCGCCACCAGCGAGAAGAGCGGCAGCGACGAAAGCTTTGAGGGTCATGGCTTTGAAAGTTGTGTGTGAGTGAGGCGGTTGGGGTGATTCCCTTCCGATGAACCCAAGCTCGCCGACACAACCGCTCCAGCCATTGACCCCGCTCATCCAGCCCTGTGAGGTTGATCACAGGGCGTCAACGCCAGGGCTGATCAGCCCTTCAGCTTCTGATTGAGGATCTGGTTCGCCAGCTTCGGATCGGCCTTACCGCCGGTCTTCTTCATCAGCTGACCCACAAAGAAACCCTGCAGCTTCGTCTTGCCGCCGCGGAAGGCTTCCACCTCCTCGGGGTGGGCCGCCAGCAGTTCCTCCACGATCGCGGTGATCGCCGCAGGGTCGCTGATCATGCCCAGACCCTTGGCCTCCACGATCGCCGCCGGTGAGCCCCCCTTCTCCAGCAGCTCGGGCAGGATCTCCTTGGCAATCTTGCCGCTGATCTTGCCGCCATCGATCAGCTGCACCATCTCCGCCAGCTGCTCCGGGCGGAAGGGAAGATCGCCGTAGGAGAGGCGGTTGGCGTTCACATAGGCGGCGATATCGCCGGTGATCCAGTTGGCCAGGCCCTTGGCATCAGCGCCGGCGGCCACGGCGGCCTCGAAGTATTCGGCCATGGGGCGCTCATCGGTGAGCACGCGGGCGTCGTACTGCGAGAGCCCCAGGGTTTCGGCATAGCGGTGGCGCTTGGCGGCGGGCAGCTCCGGCAGCTCAGCGCGCCAGCCCTCGCGCAGATCGGCGCTCACCTCGATCGGGCCGAGATCAGGATCAGGGAAATAGCGGTAATCGCTGGCGCCTTCTTTGCCGCGCATGCTCTTGGTGAGCTGCTTACCCTCATCCCAGAGGCGCGTTTCCTGCACCACAGGCTCACCGGTTTCGTAGGCCTTGATCTGGCGCTGGATCTCGTATTCACACGCCTTCTGAATGGCGGAGAAGGAGTTCATGTTCTTGATCTCCACCT
>VGPP01000141.1 GCA_016882585.1 Cyanobacteria bacterium M_surface_7_m2_037 | reverse complement strand
TCGGCATCTTCGACACGATGCAGCACATCAAGCCGGACGTGCACACCGTGTGCGTGGGCCTGGCCGCTTCGATGGGTGCCTTCCTGCTGTGCGCCGGCGCCAAGGGCAAGCGCAGCAGCCTCACCCACTCGCGGATCATGATCCACCAGCCCCTGGGCGGTGCCCGCGGTCAGGCCAGCGACATCCGCATCCAGGCCGACGAGATCCTCTACCTCAAGAAGAAACTCAACCAGGAGCTCGCCGACCGCACCGGTCAGCCCCTGAGCCGCATCGAGGAAGACACCGACCGCGACTTCTTCATGTCTCCCGTTGAAGCCGCCGAATACGGCCTGATCGACAAGGTGATCGACAAGCGCCCGGTTCGCGCTGTCTGATTCCTTCACCTGATCCAGGCTCGTGGGCCGGAAGCGGGGAGGTTCCGCGGACAAACCGGGTGGCAAGGGTTTGCCACCCAGCCTGCGGCCCAGCAAGGTCTGCCCGGTGTGCGGCAGGCCTTTTGCCTGGCGCAAGAAATGGGCAGCAGTGTGGGAGCAGGTGATCTACTGCTCAGACCGCTGCCGCAATCAACGCTGAGGCTCAGCTGCTGGTGAGGGTGGGGAAGCGGTTGCCGGTGTACAGCTGTGGCATGCCGTTGGCCAGGGCTGAACCCACCCGCATGCAGGTGGCGTCTTCGTAGGTGGGTGCCACGATCTGGATGCTGGTGGGCATGTTCTGCGGATCCAGACCAGTGGGAGCGGCCAGCACGGGGTTCCAGTTGAGCAGGTTCCAGAGCGGTGTGAGCACCCAGCCAGCCATGGGGTCGACTTCCACGCCATGCACCAGCAGCTTGTCGCGGAAGGGATCGAGATCCGCAGGCACTTCGCTGGTGGTGATGGTGGGCATGATCAGGGCCTGGTAGCCGCTCTGGAAGATCTGGTGATCCACGCGGCGATAGATCTCGGCTGACACCTGCGCCGCATGGCGGGCCTGCTCCGGCCCCATCGCCGTTGCCGCCACTTCGGCGAAATGGCGGCCGTAGCTGGTGAGCTGATCCTTCTGGCTCACGAGGTCGGCCATATCCGCTCCCTGAATGCCGGAGAGCAGCGCTTCCTGCAGCACCTTGCGGATGTCGTTGCCCGTTACGCCCAGATTGAGATCCACCTTGGTGATCACAGCGCCCTGGCGCTCCAGCACTGCCAGGGCGGCCTCGGTGTTGCGGCGCACGTTGTCGCTCACCCGCGCCCAGCCCTGATTGGGGGAGTAGGCAATGCGCATGCCCTTCACACCCGCGTAGCTGAGGGGAAGATCGAGCTTCGGGCGCAGGGAGTTCATCACCCCAGGCGCCGGTCCGGAGATCACGTTCTCCAGGCGGATCATGTCGGGCAGATCACGGGCCATCGGTCCAATCACCGACGGCAGCAGGCTCACATAGGTGGGCTCTACGGGCACACGGCCGTAGGGCGGTTTGAAGCCCCACAAGCCGTTGAAGGCTGATGGGATGCGGATGGAGCCCCCCATGTCGGAGCCTGTTGCCAGGGTGGTGAGTCCTGCGGCCAGGGCAGCGCCGCTGCCGCCTGAAGAGCCGCCCACGGCGTATTTGAGGTTCCAGGGATTGCGGGTCACCCCCCAGAGATCACTCCAGGTGACCCCAAGGACATACATCTCCGGCACCGTGGTCTGCGCGTGCAGAACGGCGCCGGCCTCCAGCAACTTCACCACGATCGGATCGTTCGTGGTCATCACCCGGTCGCGGAACACCTTGGAGCCGGCGGTCATGGGCCAGCCCTTCACCGCCATTTCATCCTTGAGGGCCACTGTGATGCCCTCGAGAGCCCGGGGATTGCCCTCTTGCCAGCGGCGCTCTGAGGCTTTGGCCTGTGCCATCGCCTCCTTGGGATGCAGATAGGTGAAGCAGTTCACCTGCTTCCCGCGCTGCTCGGTGAGCCGCAGCTGGGCCTGCAGCACCTCCACCGGCGAAAGCTTTTTCTGGCGGAAGAGTTTCAGCAACTCGCCGGCGCTCATGTACGCCAGCTCCAGATCACGGCTCACGCCGGCAGCGGCCGGTGCTGCGTGCAGCCTGGAGGGCGACACCACACCCATGGCCCCGGCAACGCCGAAGCCTGCGGTGGCTCCGAGCATCTGAAGGGCGTTGCGGCGACTCAGGTTCAAGGTGGCCACGTGCAGCTCTGCGCCGCATTGTGTTCAGGCTGATGGGCCGCTGGGGATGGCTGAAAGGCGTTGATGCAAAAAAAAGCCCGCGCAGTGCGCGGGCAGTGAAGGTTGAATCTGTGGCTTGGATGCCTGGGATCAGGCTTCAGCCTTGATCGGTGTGGCCTCTGCAGCCAGATCGGCTTCACTCAGGAATGGAGAGAAGCGCTCCTTCTCGGGAATGGAGGTGAATTCGCTCACCAGGGCGCGGAATTCATCGCCATCGAGGCTTTCCTTCTCGATCAGCACGTCCACCACGCGGTCCATGCAGGCGCGGTTTTCGGCCACGAGCTTCACGGTTTCCTGGTAGCAGTTGTGCACGATCTGGCGCACGGCCAGGTCGACGCGGGCGGCGGTGGCATCGGAGCCATCACTGCGGGTCATCAGATCGCGGCCCAGGAACACCTCCTGATTACCGGCCTCAAGGGAGAGCTGACCCACTTCGCTCATGCCGAAGCGGGTCACCATCTGGCGGGCGATCGAGGCCACCTGCTGAATGTCGCCGCCGGCACCGGTGGTGATTTCGGCGTGGCCGAATACCACATCTTCAGCGGCGCGGCCGCCGAGGGCGCCCATGATCCGGGCGCGTAGCTGGGCGCGGCTCACCAGCATCTGCTCCTCATCGGGGGAGAACCAGGTGAGGCCCTGGGCCTGACCGCGGGGGATCAGGGTGACCTTCTGCACTGGATCGTGGGCCTTCACCAGGGTGCCCACCAGGGCATGGCCCACTTCGTGGTAGGCAATCAGGCGCTTACTGCGACCATCGGTGAGGGGTTTGCCCTCCATGCCGGCGATGATGCGATCAACGGCGTCGTCGATCTCGGCGAGGCTGGTGGCCTCCTTGCGGCGGCGGGCGGTGAGGATCGCTGCTTCGTTGAGCAGGTTGGCCAGGTCGGCACCGGAGAAGCCGGGAGTGCGGCGGGCGATCGCTTCGAGGCTCACGTCGTCGGCGAGCTTCTTGTCGCGGGAGTGCACCTTCAGCACCGAGAGGCGGCCCTTGATGTCGGGCACATCCACCTGCACCTGACGGTCGAAACGGCCCGGGCGCAGCAGGGCCGAATCGAGCACGTCGGCGCGGTTGGTGGCGGCAATGATGATGATGCCGCTGTTGCCCTCAAAGCCGTCCATCTCGGTGAGCAGCTGGTTGAGGGTCTGCTCGCGCTCGTCGTTACCGCCGCCCACACCGGCGCCACGCTGACGGCCCACCGCATCGATCTCGTCGATGAAGATCAGGCAGGGGCTGTTTTCCTTGGCGCGCTTGAACAGATCGCGCACGCGGCTGGCGCCAACGCCCACGAACATCTCCACAAACTCCGAACCGGAGAGGGAGAAGAAGGGCACACCGGCTTCGCCGGCGATTGCCTTGGCCAGCAGGGTTTTACCGGTGCCGGGAGGGCCCACCAGCAGCACGCCTTTGGGGATCTTGGCGCCCACGGAGGTGAAGCGCTCAGGCGTCTTCAGGAAGGTGACCACCTCCTGGAGGTCTTGCTTGGCTTCTTCCACACCGGCCACGTCGTCGAATTTGACGCCGGTTTCGGCTTCCATCAGGAAGCGGGCCTTGGTTTTGCCGAACTGCATCGCCTGACCGGGGCCGCCGGGCATGCCGTTACCGCGACGGGCCAGGAACACCAGGACGCCGATCAGCAGCAGCGGGAAGAGCAGGTTGCCCAGCAGGCCCAGGGCCGGAGGTGCCTGGCGGGGCGGGTGAATGTCAAAGCTGATGCCCTGCTCCTTGAGGTTGTTCACCAGCTCAGGAGCTAAACCGGGCAGGTCCACGCGCAAGCGCTGCACGCGGTTGTCGAGGTCGGGATCAACGGCTTCCACCACAGCGGTGCGGCCGCCATCAAAGATGTCGACAGCCGTCACCCGGCCGGCGTCCACATAGTCGAGGAAGCGGC
>VGPP01000140.1 GCA_016882585.1 Cyanobacteria bacterium M_surface_7_m2_037 | reverse complement strand
CGCGAAGCGGTGAAGCGGTTGGAACGAGCCCTGATTGCGTGCCAGGCCCAGACCCCTTCAGCGACCTGATCGCGCCGTTCAGTCGCCGGGGTGTTGACCTCGGCCTGGAGAGGCTGCAGGCGGCCCTGGCAGAACTCGGCCATCCCGAGCACTGCTTTGCGGCGATCCAGGTGGCCGGCACCAACGGCAAGGGCTCGATCAGCACGATGCTGCACGCCATCGCTGCTGCCGCTGGCATCCGCTGCGGGCTCTACACCTCGCCCCATCTGCTCAGCTGGTGCGAACGTATTCGCCTGCCGGAGGGGCTGATCAGCGAAGCCGCGCTGAGAGAGCTGCTGCAAAACCTGCAACCACTGGCTCTGCGCCACAACCTCACACCCTTCGAGTTGGTGACGGCCGCGGCCATGCAGGCCTTTGCTGACGCTGGCGTGGAGCTCGCTGTCCTGGAAGTGGGCCTGGGGGGCCGCCTCGATGCCACCACGGTGCATCCCGATCGCCAGGTGCTGGCCTTCGCCAGCATCGGCCTCGATCACACCGAGCATCTAGGCCCCACGATCGCGGCCATCGCCGCTGAAAAAGCGGGCGTGCTGCACCCCGGGGCCTCAGCCGTGAGCGGCCCGCAAACCGAGGAGGCGGCTCAGGTGCTGCGGCAGCTGGCGGCCCGCCAGGGCTGCGCGCTGCGGTGGGTGGAGCCGTTGGCGCCAGCAGAACAAGGCGGGCCTGTGCTGGGGCTGAAGGGAGATCTCCAGCGCAGCAACGCCGCTGTGGCCGCCGCCGCCGCCGAGGCCTTGGCCGAGCGGGGCTGGCCGATCACCACCGCTGCGATCGCCGAGGGGCTGCGCCGCGCGCGCTGGCCCGGCCGGCTGGAGCAGCGCCGCTTCCAGGGCCAGCCGTTGCTGGTGGATGGCGCCCACAACCCCCCCGCCGCCGAGGCGCTGCGCCGCGAATTGAATCAACGCAGCCACGAACACCAGCTGCCGCGGCGCTGGCTGATCGGCATGCAGCGCCACAAGGATGCGCCAGAGCTGCTGCGCACCCTGCTGCGAGAAGGCGATGCGGTGCGGGTGGTGGCGCTGCCGCAGGAGCACAGCAGCTGGAGCGCCGCCGAGCTCCACGCCGCCACAGGGTTGGCGTTGGAGCAGGGTGCGCCTGATCTCGCCAGCAACCTGGCCTGGCTGGTGAACTCGCCCGCCCTACCGGTGGCCTGCGGCTCGCTGTATCTGGTGGCGGAGCTGCTGCCCCTGCTTCAGACGACAGACTGACCGCAGACGCCTGCGCCGCCATGCTGATCCGCCGCCTGATGGCCTTTGCCGCCAGCCTCTGGCTGCTGGCGGCCGCCCTGCCGGCCATGGCGCTCGACACCAGTGCGGGAGTGGGCCTGCAGGATCGGGCCCTGTTCCAGGACACCGTGGATTACACGCTCACCAACCAGAGCGGCAAAGACTTCTCCAATCAGCAGTTGGCCAACACGTCGTTTGCCGGTGCGGTGGGCAAGGGTGCCAACTTCACCGGTGCCAATCTGCACGGCGCGATCTTCACCCAAGGGGCCTTCCCCGAAGCCGATTTCAGCGGCGCCGATCTGAGCGATGTGCTGATGGACCGCACCGACATGAGCTACACCAACCTGCGCGACGCCGTGCTGGTGGGGGTGATCGCCGCGGGCGCCAGCTTCAGCGGCGCGGATGTAACTGGCGCCGACTTCAGCGATGCCCTGATTGATCGCGCCGACCAGCGACTGCTCTGTGCCAAGGCCAACGGCACCAACCCCAGCACCGGCGCCGACACCCGCGCCAGCCTCGGCTGCTGAAGCCAGGTCGCTTCAGCGCTCCAACCAGCCGCGCAACTTGCCGGGGTTGAGCAGGCCAGCGGGGTCGTAATCGGCTTTGGCCGCCACCTGCGCCGCATCCACCCCGCCCAGGCCGCCGTCTTCCACCGTGATCGCGTGGGGGTTGAACAGCAGACAGCCCAGCTCGCAGGCATGGCGGATCAGCTCTTCCAATGCCTCGCGGCCGCGCCAGCGCACCAGAGGCAAACAGGCCAGCCGCTGCTGCCCCTGGGCCCGCACCGCCTCCAGGTGCCAGAGCACGTCGTCGCCCCAGCGCTGGCGAAGGGCCTCGAGGGCCGCCTGCTCCGGCTGGGGCAGCAGCAGCTGCAGGTAGGTGAAGCCGGGGACATGGGTGCGGGCGTGCAGGGTGGTGTGGTTCCAGCACAACTCCCGCAGCGGGATGCCCCGGCTCTGCCCCTGGGGCGCCTCCCACACCAACTGCCCCCCCAGGCCAGGCAGCAGCGCATCCAGGGCCAAGCGTGCATCCGGGGCCGCCAGGATCAACAGGCGGTGCCCCGATGCCGTGGCCGCAGGGCAGCCCTTCGGCCACGGCATCCATTGCGCCACGGGCCCTTCCAAAGCACAGAGGGCGTTGAGCAGCAGGGCTGTTTTGGGCAACTGCTGCGCCGCCGCCAGGGCCTGCTCCCAGGAGCCAAACTCCAGCACCCACTGCTGCCAGGGCACGGCAACAGCACTGGCCATGGTGGCGCTGGTGATGATGCCGTTGCAGCCGTAAGCGTGGTTGATGGCCTCGGCGTCCGCCGCGCCGAGCTGAAGCCGCCGCGGCGTGGGTTCAAGCGTGACGATCTCAAGCCTGAGCAGATGGCCCGGATCCCGCAGGAATCCCCAGCGCAGCGAGCCGATCCCGCTGGAGCCGCCCGCCAGATACCCCGCCAGGCTGGCGCTGCGCACGGTGCTGGGCAGCAGGCGCAGCTCCCGGCCCCGCGCCTGCAGCTGTTCCTCAAGATCGGCCAGCAGGATCCCCGCCTCCGCCGTGAACACACCACTGGTGGGATCAACCTCCAGCAGACGGTTCATGGCGCTGAGCTCCAGCACCAAACCGCCGGCCAGGGGCGTGGCCTGGCCGTAATTACCGGTGCCGGCCCCGCGCAGGGTGAGGCTCACCCCATGGCGAGCGCAGGCCGCCGCCGCCGCCAGCACCTGGTCTGCGGTCTCGGCCCGCACGCCCAGCTGCGCCCGCAAGCCCTGAAGCAGGGGCTGCAGCACCGGCGAATACACAAAGGCATCGGCGGAAAGCTGCTCCAGCTCTCCGCGGCTGCGCAGGGGCATCAAGCCGGCAGCGCGCAGATCAGCGGCGAGCTGCTCCAGCTGCTGCGCCGTAGCCGGATCCGGCAGGGGCTGCGGCAGAGCGCTGGGCAGCAGCGAGGCCATCAAGCAATCAGCGGAGGGTTGAGGCCTCCAGCCTGGCAAGGGCTGGCGAGGGCTGCTCTGTGGGGGCCGCCGGCAGCCACTGGCCGCCGCGCAGCACCCGCCGCTGGGGCGGCCTAGCCAGCAGCTCACTCCAGCTGGTGGCACTGGTGATCACCAGATCGGCCGGAGATCCCTGGCGCAAGATTCCATCCCACACCAGGCCGAGCAGGCGCGCTGGCGCCGTGGTGAAGGGGGTGAGCCCCTGGCGCTGCCAGGGGGCGCCGTGGCAAACGCGGCTGGCCAGGCGCAGCAGCTCAAGCGGGTCGAAGTCGCTGCCGGGATCCCAGGGGTCTTGCACGTTGTCGCCGCCCACAGCCACCACCACCCCGGCCCGCTGCAGCTGGCGCACCGGCGCCAGGGGCCGCTGGGCCAGATCGTGATCCCCGCGCCGGCCCAGCAGCCAGAGGTTGGTGGTGGGCAGGGCCACCACCTCCACCAGCAAACGCGCCAGCCGCTCGGCAAGCCGCTGCTGCGCGGCGAGCGGCAGCAGCCCCATGCTGCTGGCGTGGCTGCAGGTGATCGACAGTTGAGGGCGGTGGCGCTCCAGCTGCTCGAGCAGCAGCGCCACCCCCTGGCCAGGGGCCTCGCCGCTCTCATCCACGTGCAGATCGATACCGCAGCCAAGCTGCTCAGCCAGGGCCAACATCCCCTGCAGGGCCTGGCGATCGCGGCGGGCGCGCGGATAGGGCGGCCCGAGCACACCGCCCAACAAGCCGCCAGCCAGCGCCACCCGCTGTGCCAGGGCCCGGCCGGCCTCAGTGCTCCAGTGGCTGATCGGCACCAGAGCCACCAGCTGCAGCTCCACGCGCCCGCGCCACTGCTGCTGGAGTGAGAGCAAGGCCTCCCAGCTGGGCGCGGCAGCCGGCCCGCCACTATCGATGTGGCTGCGGATCGCGCGCAGGCCATAGCGCCAGGCCTGATCCAGGG
>VGPP01000139.1 GCA_016882585.1 Cyanobacteria bacterium M_surface_7_m2_037 | reverse complement strand
CGGCGGCCAGGCCATCGAGTTCGCCGGCCAGCTGCACCAGGGTGCTGCCGCCGCCGGCCACGATGCCTTCTTCCACGGCAGCGCGGGTGGCGTTGAGGGCATCCTCAATGCGCAGCTTGCGGTTGCGCAGCTCGGTTTCGGTGGGGGCGCCCACCTTGATCACGGCCACGCCGCCGGCCAGCTTGGCCACGCGCTCGCTGAGCTTCTCGCGGTCGTACTCCGAGTCGGTGTTGTCGAGTTCGCGCTTGATGGCGGCAACGCGATCGCTCACGGCAGCCTGGTGATCACCGGTGGCCACGATCGTGGTCTCGTCCTTGCTGATCGTGATCCGGCGCACCGTGCCCAGATCCTCAAGGGTCACCTTGTCGAGGGTCATCGCCCGGTCTTCGCTCACCAGGTTGGCGCCGGTGAGGATGGCGATGTCCTGGAGCATGGCCTTGCGGCGATCGCCGAAGCCAGGAGCACGCACAGCAGCCACCTGCAGCACGCCGCGGTTCTTGTTCACCACCAGGGTGGCGAGGGCTTCGCCATCCACTTCCTCCGCCAGGATCACCAGCGGCTTGCCGGCCCGCGACACGGCCTCCAGCACCGGCACCAGATCGTTGATGGCGCTGATCTTGCGGTCGGTGATCAGCAGCAACGCGCCCTCGAATTCGCACACACGGCGATCGCCATCGGTGACGAAATAGGGGGAGCTGTAGCCGCGATCGAAGGCCATGCCTTCGGTGATCTCCAGCTCGGTGGCCAGGCTCTTGCTCTCTTCCACGGTGATCACGCCGTCGGCGCTCACCTTGTTCATGGCCTCGCTCACCATGCGGCCCACTTCTTCATCACCACCGGAGCTCACCGTGGCCACCTGGCGGATGGCGTCGCCCGCCACGGCGCTGGAGCGGGCTTCGATGCCACCCACCACCTGAGCCACGGCCTTCTCCATGCCGCGGCGCAGCAGCACCGGGCTGGCACCGGCGGCCACGTTGCGCAGACCTTCGCGGGCCATGGCCTGGGCCAGAACCGTGGCGGTGGTGGTGCCATCACCGGCCTTGTCCTTGGTTTTGGTGGCCACCTGCAGCAGCAGCTTGGCGCCGATGTTTTCGAACGGATCCTCGAGTTCGATCTCCTTGGCGATGGTGACGCCGTCGTTCACCACATCCGGGGCGCCGAATTTCTTCTCCAGCACCACATTGCGGCCCTTCGGTCCGATGGTGACCTTCACCGCATCGGCCAGGGCATTCACGCCCCGCTCCAGGGCGGCGCGGGAGGCATCGGAAAAGGAGAGCAGCTTGGCCATCGCGGGCTACGAGCAGGCAATGGCCAAAGGCTCCCATGCCGAGGTGGCGGCTGGCTTGTGGGGAAAGCCGAATCGGCGCGGCTGCTGCGGTGCGCTCCAGCCCAGCGGCCGATAGGGTTCGCCCCATGGAGGAGAGCTTCAGCGACGCACTAGCGGACAGCCTCAATGGCCCGCTCACGGACGTGCTGGCGGATCCCACCACCGGCAGCAATGTGATTGCGTTTCTGGTGGTGGTGGGTCTTGGGCTGGGAATGGCCCTGATCTACGTGCCCTTGCGGCTCTTTCTCACGATCACAGCCCGCAGCCGCCGTTTGCGCCTGTTGCAGCGGATCCGGCGGCTCCGGGAAGAGTTGGCCCAGCCGGTGCAACCGGGCACCTGAGCGCTCAGCGCATCACCATGCCGCCATCCACCTGCAGCACCTGACCGGTCATGTAGGCGGCGGCGGGATCAGCCGCCAGGAAGCGCACAGCGCTGGCCACTTCAGAGGGTTGGCCCATGCGGCCGAGGGGGATGGCCTTGAGGATCGGCTCCTTGTCGAGCTCGGCGGTCATATCGCTTTCGATGAAGCCGGGGGCCACGGCGTTCACGGTGACGCCGCGGCTGGCGAACTCGGCGGCGCTGCTGCGGGTGAGGCCGATCACGCCGGCCTTGGCAGCGCTGTAGTTGGCCTGGCCGGGGTTGCCCATCAGGCCCACCACCGAAGTGATGTTGATGATGCGGCCGCTGCGGGCCTTGAGCATCGAGCGGCTCACGGCGCGGGTGCAGAGGAACACGCCGGTGAGGTTGAGATCGATCACGCTCTGCCAGTCGGCGCTCTTCATGCGCATCAGCAGGCCATCGCGGGTGATGCCGGCGTTGTTCACCAGCACGTCCAGGCGCCCCTCCCGTTCCTGCACAGCCTTCACCAGGACTTCCACCTGCTCCTCATCGGCCACGTTGGCCTGATGGGCCCAGGCCTTGCCGCCCGCTGCGGTGATCTCCGCCACCACGGCATCAGCAGCGGCCGGGGAGCTCGCGTAGTTCACCACCACCGTGGCGCCGGCGGCGGCCAGGTCTTTGGCGATGGCTGCACCGATGCCGCGGCTGGCGCCGGTCACCAGCGCCACCTGTCCGGCCAGCGGTTGTCCAGCAACGGGGGCGGCGTCGGCCATGGCGAGGGAGCGCTTGAGGTCGAGCGAGCGTAGATCTGCGCCTCAGCCAGCCCTCACACCGACATGCTCTCCACGGCCGCCAGGGCGTTGCCTAATAGCTCAGAGAAGGCCTGCAACTGGCTCTTGCTCCCCATCACCACCAACAGCTGACCAGGCTCCAGCCGCACATCACCGCCTGGATTGGCGATCAGGGCCGCCTCCTCCGGAATGGCGGTGTTGCCGCGGTAGATGCCGGGGCCGCCGGCAGATCCGCCGGGCCGACGGATCGCCAGCACCAGAGCGCCGCTGCGGCGACCCAGCTGCAGTTCCGCCAGGCTGGCGCCATTGAGATCGCCCAGCCGTTCGGGATCCAGGCTGAGCCGAAATTCCTCCACTTCGCAGTCGCTGCCGGCCAGCAATTCCATGAAGGTCACCGCCAAGGGGCGCAGGGCCGTGGCAGCCATGGTGCGCCCACCGGCTACGTAGGGGCTCACCACCTGGTCGGCTCCAGCCAGGCGCAGCTTTCCTTCTGCTTCGGCGCTGTCGGCTCTGGCGATCAAGCGTGCCCGCGGTGCCAGGCCCCGGGCGCTCAACACCACATAGAGGTTGGCGGCGTTGCTGGGTAGGGCCGCCACCAGGGCCCGGCAGTGATGGATTCCGGCTTCTTCCAGGGTTTCATCGAGGGTGGCATCCCCCTGCAGCACCGTGAGCCCCCGCTCCTGGGCTTCGCTGATGCGATCGCTGTCGTTTTCCACCACCAGCAGCGGCACCCCCTCCCCGCTGAGCTGTTCGGCAATCTCCCGCCCGATCCGGCCATAGCCGCAGAGGATCACGTGCTGATTCATCGTGCGTTTGAGCTGTTGGCGGTAGCGCCGTTCGCGCAGCCGCCGGAAGTAGCCGGAGTTGGTTAATTCCAGCAGTTTCTGGATGGTCTGCTGCACCACCACCAAACCGCCCACCAGCAGCAGGGCGGTCACAATGCGGCCGCCGGTGTGGATCAGCGGTGTGTGCTCATCGCTGAAGCCGAGGGTGCTGAGGGTGATCAGCACCATCCAGTAGCAGTCGCCCCAGTCCCAGCCTTCGGTGATGCGGTAGCCGAGGGCGCCGCCGTTCACCACCAGGGCCAGCGCCAGCAACGGGCCAGCCCACGGCTGGCGCGCCAACACTCCCTGCAGCCCCCGCCGGGGGCGACTGGCCCGGCGGGAGCGTTTCATCCCAGGCCGAGGGCCGTGAGCACGGCTGCGGGCTCCAGCTGCGCCAACGGGCCGGCCTGGCCCACGGCCTGCACACCCTGGCGGCTGGGCAGGCTGGCGGCGCTGAGGCCCAGGGCCACCAGTGGCATGCCGGCCAGCAGGGCCAGTTCGGTGGTGATGGGATCGCTGCTCAGCACCACATCGCAGCTGGCCACCTGGGCGGCTCGCTCCAGCAGCTTGGCGTTGCGGTTGGCGTGCACCACACGCAGGTCGGGCAGCTTGCTGCGCACCTGATCTGGCAGTTGTTGCCAGCAGCTGCTGGGCCAGTCGCCGCTGCAGCCGGCGGGTGCCAGCAGCAGCGCGGGGCCTTGCCCAGCGGGGAGCTGGGCGGTGGCCTGCTCGAGCGCTGCTTTGGGCAGGGCCAGGCGGAAGGCCTCGGCGTTCAGCGTGAGGCCCAGGGGTTTGAGATAAGCGGCCATGGCTTCAGCCGGCCAGCCGCTGCCCATAGCCACGGTGCTGGTGGCTGAAAACCCGCCGGCCGCCACCCGAGTTGGGATGTGGCTCATCGAGAGCATCAGATCCACCTGGCGGCCGCTGGCCAGGTTGATGCAGGCCTGGAAATCGGGCTCGCGCA
>VGPP01000138.1 GCA_016882585.1 Cyanobacteria bacterium M_surface_7_m2_037 | reverse complement strand
GTGAGCACATAACCATTGCGCCCCAGCGCATCCACCTGCATCGGTGCGGCGCAGCGGCGAAACCAGCCCTCGTGGCGATCCAGGTAGGCCCCCACGGTGTGGGCCGGAGCCCGCATCTCCATCAGGTCGGCGAACTGGCTGCTGTAGCAGCGCACCCGCGCGTCCTCGCTGTGGCGCAGGGAGGGCTGCAGCGTTTCGCTCAACTCAGGCAGGGGATTGGTCACCGATGAGATCAACGCGGTCGGTTCTCCCCAGGCCTGAACCAGTGATTGTTGAAACAATGTAAAGCCCGGCTGCGGCCTGGATTGCAGCCGCTGTGACAGCCCGATCAGGCGTCGGCCAGATCCATCAGCCGGCCGATCACGTCTTCCACCACGCGATCGGGTGTTGAGGCGCCGGAGGTGATGCCCACCCGCAGCGTGCCCTCCGGCAGGAAGGGCTCCACCACCTGCAGTTCCCCATCCAGCGGTTTGTGCTCGATGCGGTTGCCAGGGCCGATCCGCTCGGGGGTGTCGATGTGGAAGGAGCGGATGCCGCGGCTCACCGCGATCTCCTGCAGGTGGGTGGTGTTGGAGGAGTTGTACCCGCCGATCACCACCATCAGATCGAGGGGCTCATCCACCAGGGCGAACATCGCGTCCTGCCGTTCCTGGGTGGCATCGCAGATGGTGTTGAAGGCCACGAAGTGGTCGTTCAGCTCGGTGGGGCCGAAGCGCTGCAGCATCGTGCGCTCGAACAGCCGGCCGATCTCCTCGGTTTCGCTCTTGAGCATCGTGGTCTGGTTGGCCACGCCCACCCGGCTGAGGTCGCGGTCGGGATCGAAGCCGGGGGAGCAGGCCTTGGCGAAGCGGGCCATGAACGCCTCGCGATCGCCCTTACCCAGGATGTAGTCGCACACCAGCTGGGCTTCCGCCAGATCGAGCACCACCAGATAGGTGCCGGCAAAGGAGCTGGTGGCCAGCGTTTCCTCGTGCTTCACCTTGCCGTGAATGATCGAGGTGATCGCGTGCTTCTTGTGCTTCTCCACGGTGTTCCACACCTTGGACACCCAGGGGCAGGTGGTGTCCACGATGTGGCAGCCGCGCTCGTTGAGCAGCTGCATCTCCTGCACCGTGGCGCCGAAGGCCGGCAGGATCACCACATCACCGCTGGCCACATCGGAGAAGTCCTTCACGCCGCCATCCACGGGGATGAACAGCACGTTCATCTCCCGCAGGTGATCGTTCACCGAAGGGTTGTGGATGATCTCGTTGGTGATCCAGATCCGCTCGGTGGGGTAGTGGCGCCGGGTTTCGTAGGCCATCGCCACGGCGCGCTCCACGCCCCAGCAGAAGCCGAAGGCTTCAGCCAGCTTCACGCTGAGGCGTCCGTGCTGGAGCTGATAGCCGTTCTCCCGCAGGCTGGCGATCAGGTTGCTCTGGTAGGCCTGCTCCAGGCTGCCCGCCACCTCTTCGCCCAGGCCGAAGCCGCGGCGGTTGTAGCGATCCGAATGGTGCAGGGATCGCTTGAACGCGCGGGTATCCACGGCGGCGGGCACGGGGGATGCCAACTCTATGGGGCACCCTCAGTGGCTGGGCTGCTGTGGCGCTGCACCGGCACCACCCCCAGCCAGCGCACAGCCTCTTGGCGGAAGTCGTAGCGGCAGGGCAGCACCTCCACACCGGCATCAAGGGCCTGGCGGAACAGCTCGCCGTAGCGCGGGTCGGCGCTGTCGCCGGGTGCGAAGCGCGCCACATCGGCGCGGCTCAGGCAGGGCACCAGCACGGCGCGGGCATCTGGCAGCACGCCCATCAGTTCCTCGAGGTGCTTCTGGCCTCGTTCGGTCACCGTGTCGGGGAAGAGCGCCAGATCGCCATCGGTCCAGGTGGTGTTCTTCACCTCCACATAGATCGGGCGCGGGTCGGCGGCGCCTTCGGCGGGGGTGAGCAGTAGATCGATGCGGCTGCGGCGGTTGGCGCCGTAGGCCACCTCAGCGCGGATCCCGGCAATCGGGCCGAGCCAGGGCTCCAGGCAGCCGGCCTCGATCGTGGCGCGCACCAGCCGGTTGGGCAGGGCCGTGTTGATCCCCACCCACACCGGTGTGCCATCGGCGCCGGGCACCTCCGCCTGCTCCCAGGTCCAGGCCAGCTTGCGGGTGGGCGAGGGGGCATGGCGCAGCCGCACGCGCCCGCCCACGTGCAGCACGCCGGTCATCGGGCCGGTGTTGGCGCAGTGGGCGGTCACCACCTCGCCGGAATCGAGCTGCACATCGGCGAGGAAGCGTTTGTAGCGCTTGAGCAGCACGCCCTCCTGCAGGGGCTCGAGCGTCAACACAGGCTGGGCTTCGGGTGCGGCGGCAACCGGCATGACGGGGAGGCTTCTGCAGGCAAGAATCGCCCGAGTTGGGGCCAAGGCCGCACCGGATGAGCGAACCCCCGATCCAATCCGGAACGACCGGGCCTGCCACTGAGCCCACCACGGCCCCGGCGCGCTCGCTGCGCCGCATTGCCCTGATCGTGGCGGTGGCCACGGCCTTGAGCAAGCTGGCGGGCCTGGTGCGGCAACAGGCGATTGCGGCGGCGTTCGGGGTGGGGGCCGCCTACGACGCCTACAACTACGCCTATGTGCTGCCGGGCTTTCTGCTGATCCTGCTCGGCGGGATCAATGGCCCCTTCCACAGCGCCATGGTGAGCGCGCTGTCGCGCCGGCCCCGGGAGGAAGGCGCCCACGTGCTCGCCGCTATCAACACCCTGGTGGGCGCCGCCCTGATCGGGGTGACGCTGCTGTTGTTTGTGGCGGCGGATCCCCTGATCGAGCTGGTGGGTCCGGGGCTGGATGCCGAGCGCCACGCGATCGCGGTGTTGGAGCTGCGCTGGATGGCGCCCATGGCTCTCTTCGCCGGCCTGATCGGCCTCGGTTTCGGGGCGCTCAACGCTGCCGACGAGTTCTGGCTGCCCTCGGTGAGTCCGCTGCTCTCCAGCGTGGCGGTGATCGCCGGCCTGGGCATCCTCTGGCTGCATCTCGGCTCCAACATCGCCCTGCCCCAATACGCCTTCCTGGGCGGTGCCGTGCTGGCGGGCACCACGCTGCTGGGGGCGGTGTTCCAGTGGCTGATTCAGCTGCCGGCCCTGGCGCGCCAGGGGCTGCACAAATTCCAGCTGGTGTGGGATTGGAAGCACCCCGGCGTGCAGGAGGTGCTGCGGGTGATGGGGCCGGCCACCCTCTCCTCGGGCATGTTGCAGATCAATGTGTTCACCGATCTGTTCTTCGCCTCGGGAATCGTGGGGGCGGCGGCTGGATTGGGTTACGCCAACCTGCTGGTGCAAACCCCCTTGGGCCTGCTCTCCAACGCCCTGCTGGTGCCGCTGCTACCGGTGTATGCCCGGCTCACTGCTCCGGGTGATCGGCCTGAGCTGATCAGCCGCATCCGCCAGGGGCTGATGCTCTCCAATGCCTCGATGTTGCCCCTCGGGGCGCTGATGGTGGCGTTGGCCGGGCCGATCGTGGCGTTGATCTACGAGCGGGGGGCGTTCAATGCCAGTGCTGCAGCGCTGGTGGGCGGCCTGCTGATGGCTTACGGCGTGGGTATGCCGGCCTATTTGGGCCGCGATGTGCTGGTGCGCGTGTTTTATGCCCTCGGCGATGGCACCACTCCCTTTCGCTTCTCGATGGCGGGCATCGGCTTGAACGCCGTGTTCGATTGGCTGCTGGTGGGTGGGCCAACGCCCTGGGGCTTGCAGCTGCCGGCGTTGAATTTCGGTGCTCCCGGGCTGGTGCTCGCCACCGTGGGCGTGAATCTGCTCACCTGCTTGGGGCTGCTGCTGGCGCTGCAGCGCCGCTTGGGTGGGTTGCCCCTGGCGGTCTGGGTGCGCGACAGCTTGCTGTTGCTGGTGGCTGCGGTGCTCGCTGGTGGACTCAGCTTCGCTCTCTCGGTGCTGATCGCCTGGCCTGCCCACCTGGTGGGGCTGCTGCTGGAGTGCGGGCTTTGCGCGACCGCCGGTTTGCTGGTGTACGCCCTGGTGGCCAGCTGGGCCGGTGTGCCGGAAGCCACGCAGATCACCCGGCAGTTCGCTGGTCAGATCACGCGGCGCCTGCCCTTCAAACGCTGAGGCGGCGGCCTCAGCCTTCCACCACGCGCTCTTCACGCACGTGGATCGGCACTTCCAGGTGGCTGCGGCCCACCATGGCGGGCCCATCCACCGAATAAATCCGCGCCTCGATGCCGAAGTCGCGGAAGGCGGTTTCCATTTCCTGCATCAGCGCTTTTTCCACCTGCGCTTCAGCGTCCACCACCTTGCCGATCAGGCGGCTGCCCAGGGGAC
>VGPP01000137.1 GCA_016882585.1 Cyanobacteria bacterium M_surface_7_m2_037 | reverse complement strand
CCGGTAGCCCCTGCTGGCTCACCAGCGACCCGCAGCTGGAAAGCCGCCTGCAGAAGCTGGCCCAGCAGGAGGTGCCCGAACAGCGCCGCGGCTTGCAGGTGCGGGTGTGGGGCCAGGCCGGTGAGCCACTGCAGCTCGAAGCCGCAGCGATCGCGGGCCTGGCGGGCGGCCCTTGGCGCGTGCAGTCAGAGCAGCCTTTGCTGGCGGCGAGCGGGGCTGGTTTGGATCATGACCGCCTCAGCCAACAGCTGGGCCGGCTGGGCGGAACCCCCTGGCAGCTGGAGCGGCTTGAGGTGGAGCTCAGCGGCAGTGTGTTTCTGCCCGTTGCCCAACTGAACGCCATGCGCCGGGCCCTGGTGGGTCAACTGGCGGATGCCCTGGAGCAGCGAGAGGGTGATCTGGCCCCCACGCCGAGTGTTGAGCCCACGCCGAACGCAGAGCCTCAGGCGCGCTTGGCGGCCACGGAAGCACTGCGGCGCGTTCTTGCCGAGCAGTCGGATCCCGCACCCGGCGAAGCCTCGGAGCCGATGGAACTGAGCGTGTTGGTGCGCAGCCTGGAGCAGCTGCAGGCTTTGCGTGATCAGCCCATTCAGCGGGTGATCGTGGATCTGGAGCACCCCGCTCAGCTGCGGGAGGCGGTGCGTCTGGGCCGGGGGTGCTGGCCTGGGGGGGTGTGGGCGGCAGGCCCTCGGATCACGCGCCCCGATGAAGCGTGGACTTTGGAGCCCTTGCTGCGAGCCGAGCCTGATGGCTTCCTGGTGCGCAATGCCGATCAGCTGGAGCGCCTCACGCCTGTGGCCCCCTGTGCCGGCGATTTTTCACTGAATGTGGCCAATCCCCTCTCAGCCCGCTGGCTGCTCGAGCGTTGGGGGCTCGCCTGGCTCACCGCCAGCTACGACCTGGCTTTGGATCAACTGCTGGCTCTGGTGGCTGGATCGCCGGCCGGTCGATTGGAGATCACCCTGCATCAGCACATGCCGCTGTTCCACATGGAGCACTGCCTGTTCTGCGCATTCCTCTCCGAAGGGCATGACCACACCGATTGCGGCCGCCCCTGCGAGCAACACACGGTGCTGTTGCGCGACCGCAGCGGCGCTGAACATCCGCTGCGGGCGGATCTCGGCTGCCGCAACACCCTGTTCAACGGCCGGGCGCAGACAGCCGCCGAAGCCATCCCGCAGTTTTTGGCTGCTGGAGTGCGCCGCCTGCGCCTGGAACTGCTCGACGATTCCGCCGCCGACAGCCAGCGCCGGGTGCAGCTTTACCTGCAGGCTTTGGCTGGCACCATCAGTGGCCGGGCTGTGTGGCAGCGCGAACAGCTGCAGAGCCGTCTGGGGGTGACCCGCGGCACGCTGGCCGAGCGGCGCTGAACGAGAGACTCAGCTGTCAGGCCCTGCGATAGATTTGCTTAACGCACCGTAGGGATTCTGCAGGCCACGCTGCAGGGGAGTCCAGAACAGATCGCTTTGCTTCAGGCCCGGCGATCCAGCTCAGGGGTTTCAGTCATCGTTCCCACGCCAACGCCTGCGGCGTGCGCCATTGAGATCACAACCAGCATCACCATTTATGAGCGGCGAGCATCCGGGAACCCCGATCCGCAATATCGCAATCATTGCCCACGTTGACCACGGCAAAACCACCCTGGTGGATGCGCTGCTGGCTCAGTCGGGCATCTTCCGCGACAACGAGGCTGTCCCCACTTGCGTGATGGACTCCAACGATCTGGAGCGCGAGCGCGGCATCACCATTCTCTCCAAGAACACCGCGGTGGACTACGAGGGGATCCGGATCAACATCGTCGATACCCCCGGTCACGCCGACTTCGGCGGTGAGGTGGAGCGGGTGCTCGGCATGGTGGATGGTTGCCTGCTGATCGTGGACGCCAATGAGGGCCCGATGCCCCAGACGCGTTTTGTGCTCAAGAAGGCCCTGGAGAAAGGCCTGCGTCCGATCGTGTTCGTGAACAAGATCGACCGCGCCCGCGTGGATCCCGAGCAGGCGGTCGACAAGGTGCTCGACCTGTTCCTCGAGCTCGGCGCCGACGACGACCAGTGCGACTTCCCCTACCTCTTTGGTAGCGGCATGGGCGGCTATGCCAAGCCCGATATGGCCACCGAGAGCGACAACATGCGTCCGCTCTTCGACGCGATCCTGCGCCACGTTCCGCCGCCGGTGGGCGATCCCGAGAAGCCCCTGCAGCTGCAGGTCACCACACTCGACTACAGCGATTTCCTTGGCCGGATCATGATCGGCCGCATCCACAACGGCACGATCCGCGCCAACCAGCCGGTGGCCCTGCTGCGTGACGACGGCAGCGTGAAGCGCGGCCGCATCAGCAAGCTGCTGGGCTTCCAGGGCCTGCAGCGCGTGGAGATCGAACAGGCCCGCGCCGGCGATCTGGTGGCTGTGGCCGGTTTCGATGAAGTGAATATCGGCGAAACCATCGCCTGCCCGGATGAGCCCAAGGCGCTGCCGCTGATCAAGGTGGATGAACCCACCCTGCAGATGACCTTCGTGGTCAACGACTCGCCCTTCGCCGGCAAAGAGGGAAAGTTTGTGACCAGCCGCCAGGTGCGCGATCGCCTCAACAAAGAGCTGCTCACCAACGTGGCGCTGCGGGTGGAAGACACCGACTCCCCCGACCGCTGGGCCGTGAGCGGCCGCGGTGAGCTGCACCTGGGCATCCTGATCGAAACCATGCGCCGCGAGGGCTATGAGTTCCAGGTGAGCCAGCCGCAGGTGATCTTCCGCACCATCGATGGCACCCCTTCGGAGCCGTTCGAAACCCTGGTGCTGGATGTGCCCGAAGAGGCTGTGGGCGCCTGCATCGAGAAGCTCGGCATCCGCAAGGCCGAGATGCAGAACATGGAGAACACCAACGACGGCCGCACCCAGCTGGAGTTTGTGGTGCCCTCCCGCGGCCTGATCGGTTTCCGCGGTGAGTTCATCCGCGCCACCCGCGGCGAAGGAATCATGAGCCACTCCTTCCTCGATTACCGCCCGATGCAGGGTGAATTCGAGACCCGCCGCAACGGTGTGCTGATCGCCTTCGAAGAGGGCACCGCCACCTTCTACGCCCTCAAGAACGCCGAAGATCGCGGCCAGTTCTTCATCAGCCCCGGCACCAAGGTGTACAAGGGCATGCTCGTGGGTGAGAACAACCGTCCTCAGGATCTCGAGATCAACGTCTGCAAAACCAAGCAGCTCACCAACATGCGCTCGGCCGGCGCAGAGGAACTCGACACCCTGCAGGCCCCGATGCAGATGACCCTGGAGCGCGCTCTGGAGTACATCGGCCCCGACGAGATGCTCGAAGTCACTCCCGAGTCGATCCGTCTGCGCAAGCTGCCGGCCAAGAAGCCGGCGCGTCGTTGAGCCGGTTCGCTTGAGCGAGTCCCTCTCAGAGGAACAGAGCCTGATGGTTGATCCCCGCTTCGGGGAGGCCGTCAGGCTTTTCAATGCCGGCGAGTGGTACGCCTGCCACGACGGCTTTGAGGAGCTCTGGCATGAAACCCAGGGCCCTTGCCGCAAGGTGCTGCAGGGCATCCTCCAGATCGCCGTAGCCCACCTGCACTTGGAGCGCGGCAACCGCCGCGGTGCCACGGTGCTGCTCGGGGAGGGGTTGGGACGTCTGCACAACGCCGGTCCAGCGCAGCTGGGTCTGGATCTTGAGCCGCTGCGTGAGCAGGCACGGGCCCGCTTGCTGGCCTTGCAGCAGGACCAGGACCCTGCGGGCTTGCCCCTGCCCCGGCTCCATGCCAATTGCGCAGATGCCTGATGGGCCAGGCGAACTGAGCGATACGATGTCCCCATTCATCGTTCAGGGAGCGGGGTTTGGCCGCCAGGCGCACCACGGCCAGACACGCTTCCGCTCTGGTGGCTGCTCTGCTGCTCACCGCCGCCGTTGAGCCGCAGGTTGCTGCAGCTCAAGACCTTGCGGCCCCGGCACAACCAACAGCAGCGCCAGAAGCCGACACCCCGGCCGTACAGCCGGCACCGCCTGCGCGGGTGTCGACAGGCCTCGTCACGATTGAATCCGACCAGCAGCGCGCCGATCAGCTCACCGGCGTGATCACCGCCACGGGCAACGTGCGCATCGTGTATCCCGACGAGCGCGTGGTGGCCACCGCCCGCCAGGCCCAGTATTTCAGCAAAGAAAACCGGGTGGTGCTGAGCGGCGATGTGGACATCGTTCAGGAGGGGGGCAATTTGATCCGGGCGGAACGGGTGGTGTATCTGGTGGATGGTGAGCGGCTGATTGCCATACCCCCCACGGGCCAGCAGGTGTTCAGCCGCGTTCGGATTCCGCAGAAACCCGCAAC
>VGPP01000136.1 GCA_016882585.1 Cyanobacteria bacterium M_surface_7_m2_037 | reverse complement strand
AGCGCTTCGGCCATGGGGCCTTCGGGGATGAAGCGGCGGCTGCCCAATTGCAGTTGCCCCTGGCCTGCGCTGCGCACCGGCAGCAGATTCATCGGAGGGCTGCCGATGAACTGCGCCACGAACAGATTGCTCGGCCACTGATAGAGCTCGGTGGGGGTGCCCAGCTGCTGCAGGTGCCCGCGGTTGAGCACGGCGATGCGATGGCCCATGGTCATCGCTTCCACCTGATCGTGCGTGACGTACACGGTGGTGGTGCCAAGGCGGCGCTGCAGCTCCACGATCTGGGCGCGGGTGCCTGTGCGCAGCTTGGCATCGAGATTGCTGAGCGGTTCATCCATCAGGAACACCGCCGGCTGGCGGGCGATGGCGCGGCCCAGGGCCACCCGTTGCTTCTGGCCGCCGGAGAGCTCCTTGGGCAGCCGATCGAGCAGGTGATCGAGTTCGAGGGTGGCTGCCACCTCCTGGATGCGCGCTTCGATGCGCGTTTCGCGGCTGGAGGGGATGCGCAGCGGCGCAGGCAGGCCGCGGCTGGCGCGGTGCAGGCTGTCTTGCAGTTGCTGGGCGGCGCTGCGCTGGCGCTGGCGGCGCAACCCGAAGCCGATGTTGTCGGCCACAGTCAGGTGGGGATAGAGCGCATAGCTCTGGAACACCATCGCCACATCGCGCTGGGCGGGCCGCAACCCGGTGACGCAGCGATCCCCCACAAAGATTTCGCCGCTGCTGGGGGCCTCAAGGCCCGCCAACAGGCGCAACAGCGTGCTCTTGCCGCAGCCGGAGGGGCCCACAAGCACCAGAAATTCGCCGTCGGCGATCTCCAGATCCACCTGGCGGAGCACCTCCACCGGCGCACTGCCCCGTCGCGGTGGATAGGTCTTGCTGACCTGCTGGAAGCGAACCTCTGCCAAGACCAGGCCACACGGCGGCCCGATCCTAGGGTTGGTCAAATGCAGTTCATTGATCAGGCCCGTATTGCGGTGCGGGCCGGCCGCGGCGGCGACGGCATCGTGGCCTTCCGCCGGGAGAAATATGTGCCAGCGGGCGGTCCCTCCGGGGGGGATGGCGGCCGCGGCGGCGATGTGTGGCTGGAGGCCGATTCCAACCTCCAAACCCTGCTCGACTTCAAATACAAGCGCCTGTTCGAGGCGGTGGATGGTCGCCGCGGCGGCCCCAACAAGAGCACCGGTGCCAGCGGCGACGGGCTCACGATCAAGGTGCCGTGCGGCACGGAGGTGCGCGATCTACGCACGGGGATCCTGTTGGGGGATCTCACCGAACAGGGGCAGAAGCTGCTGGTGGCGGTGGGCGGCCGCGGCGGCCTTGGCAATGCCCACTACCTGAGCAACCGCAACCGCGCGCCCGAGAAGTGCACCGAGGGGCGCGACGGCGAGGAATGGAACCTCCAGCTCGAGCTCAAACTGCTGGCGGAGGTGGGAATCATCGGCCTGCCCAATGCCGGCAAGAGCACCCTGATCTCCGTGCTTTCGGCGGCGCGGCCCAAGATCGCTGATTACCCCTTCACCACCCTGGTGCCCAACCTTGGTGTGGTGCGCCGTCCCACCGGCGATGGCACCGTGTTTGCCGATATCCCCGGCCTGATTGCCGGTGCCGCCCAGGGAGCTGGCCTCGGCCACGACTTCCTGCGCCACATCCAGCGCACGCGGCTGCTGATCCACCTGGTGGATGCCAGCTCCGACGATGTGGTGCGCGATCTGCAGGTGGTGCAGCAGGAGCTCTCGGCCTATGGCAACGGGCTCGATGAACGCCCCTGCCTGGTGGCGCTCAACAAAACCGAGCTGCTGCTGGATGAGGAACTGGAGGAGAGGATTCAGCAGGCCAGCGACCACTGCGGCCAACCTGTGCTGGCGATCTCTGCCGCCACCTCACACAATCTCGACAAACTGCTGTCGGCCACCTGGAAGGAGCTTGGGATCTGAAGCTCGTTCCAGGTGAGCGCTGCTGAACAACGACTCAGTCGTCGTAAACCAGGCACTCAGGGGCGTCGGGGTTGAGGTCGCAGAACACCTCCAGAGGAGTGGGGTCGTGCTTGTCCTCAGGGTGATGCGCCTTGTACTCCTCAAGACCCTTCACCTCTTCCTCGAGGTGACGAACCTTGCCCTGATCGCCGGCCGCGCGGGCCGCTTCGATCTCGGTTTTGTCCTTCGCGATGTGCTCGTCGATCGTGGTCATGGAGGAGGCCGGAAGTGCTCGGCCGCTCGACGTCGTGCACACCATACGGGCTGCAAGCCCTGCTGGACGGGGTTTGTGGTGGGCTTCTGATTTCGGCCTGCCGCCCTGGCCTGCGGCGTTTTCGCCGCGGCGTTGCTAGGGAGAGATCACCAGGCTCCTGGGGCCATGACACGCATTCGCCAACGCCGCGATCGCCACTTCATCGACGACCGCGATCGCCTCTATTGGATCAATGGTCCGGAGCATCACTGCTACCTCTCCGAGCAGCGCCAGTGGCGAACCGGCCTCAGCTTCGACGACGTGCTCACCTGGAAGCAATGCGCGCCCAGTGGGCTGGTGAGCCAGCGCTTCAGCTCACTCCAGGCGGCCTGTGAGGCGTTTGAGCACAACCAGGTGCAGTGGTCGCTGGATCTCTATCTGCGCCGCATGGGTGATGAGATGGCCCTCCAGCGCGGGGTGGACGACTACAAGCCCACGGCGCTGAAAGAGGAGGAGGTGCGCACCGGTCGGCTGCGCCGGCAGCCCTGGCTGGGCTCCGACCCCACACCGGCACCCCGCTGCGAGTTAACCGCCCGGCCAGCCTCATGCCGGCCCGTGGCGGCAGACCTGCCCCACCAGCTGCGCCGGCGCCGCAGCAGCGCCGCTAGCCCGCCAGTTCGCTGAGCTCCAGCCAGCGCTCCTCGCCGCGCGCGATCCGCTCCAGCAGTTCCGAGAGCTCTGCGCTCAGGGCCTCGAGGGCGGCGTAATCGCTGCCGCCCACGGCCAACAGCCCCTCCAGCTCGCTGCGGCGCTCTTCCCACTGCGGCAGCTGAGCATCGAGCTGCTCGAGTTCGCGGGTTTCCTTGAAGCTGCGGCGGCGGGTTTTGGTGGGTCCGCTCGCTGGGGTGGGGGCTGGGCTGGGTGTGCTCGAGCCCTTGTCCGGCGCGGGGCTGCTGTTGGTGCCCGAGCTAGTGCTGGCTGAGGCCCCCTTGCTCTGCTGCCGTTCGAGGTAGCTGCTGTAGTTGCCCTCGAAGCGCTCCAGCTGCCCGTTCTCGAAGCTGAACAGGCGATCCACGGTGCGATCGAGGAAGTAGCGGTCGTGCGACACCACCACCACGCAGCCGCGGAAGTCTTCGAGGAAGTCTTCGAGCACGGTGAGGGTCTGCACGTCGAGATCGTTCGTGGGCTCATCGAGCAGCAGCACGTTGGGCGCCTCGATCAACAGGCGGCAGAGGTGCAGGCGGCGGCGCTCGCCGCCCGAGAGCTTGCTCACCGGCTGGTGTTGCTGCGCCGGGGGGAACAGAAAGCGCTCCAGCAACTGGGAGGCGCTGAGGGTGGAACCTTCGAGCTCCACGCTGCTGGCGGCCTCCTTCACCACATCGATCACCTTGCGCTGGCGGCCCGCCGCATCGGTGCCCTCAAGCACGTTGTGGCTGTGCTGATCGAAGTAGGCCAGCTTCACGGTGCTTCCCAGCTCGATCCGGCCGGTGTGGGCCTGGCGCCGCCCGGCGATCAGATCCAGCAGGGTGGATTTGCCTGAACCGTTGGGGCCGATGATCCCGATCCGATCTTCAGGGCTGAAGTCGTAACTGAAGGCTTGCAGCAGGGGTGAGGCGCCGCCATTGCGCGCTTCGTCGCTCGCCCACACCCCCAGCTCTTCCGCTTCGATGGCGCGTTTTCCGAGGCGGCGCTGGTTGGTGGCGAGGCTCAGCTGCCCTTTCGCCTGGCGCTTGGGCTGCTCCTGCATGGCCTCGATGCGCTGAATGCGGGCCTTCTGCTTGGTGCTGCGCGCTTTGGGGCCGCGTTTGAGCCACTCGAGCTCCCGCCGCAGCACGCTGCGCAGCTTGGCTTCGCTGGCGGCTTCGGCGGCGTCTTCCTCGGCTTTGCGGGCCAGGTAGTAGGCGTAGTTGCCGCTGTAGCTGCGGGCTTCGCCGCGGTCCACCTCCACGATCCGGTTGGTCACCTGATCGAGCACGTAGCGATCGTGGGTGATCAACACCAGGGCGCCGCGGAAGCGCTGCAGGTAGCCCTGCAGCCACTGGATGCAGTCGGCATCGAGATGGTTGGTGGGCTCATCGAGCAACAGCACCTCCGGATCGGCCACCAGGGCTGCGGCCAGGGCGAGGCGTTTGCGGTAGCCGCCCGAGAGATCGCCCACGCGGCGCTGGGTGTCGCCGATGCCCAGCCGCTGCAGCACTTCACGGATCTGCTGCTC
>VGPP01000135.1 GCA_016882585.1 Cyanobacteria bacterium M_surface_7_m2_037 | reverse complement strand
ACCGCCAGGGCGATCACCAGGGTCACGGTGAGGAAGCTCACCACCCGCTGCCAGCTGGGGCCTCCCAGCAGCATCAGCCCACCGATCGCCAGGCTCCAGAGCAAAGCCACCGCCGGCACCGCCTGGCGGTTGAGCCGGCCCATGGCCTCGGGCAGCAGCCCCAGGCGCCCCATCATCCAAGCCACCCGCGCGGAAACGCCCATGTAGGTCATGGCGGTGGCACCGGGTGAGATCACGGCGTCGCTGAGCAGCAGGGTGGCCACCCAGCTCAGGCCCAGGCCCAGGGCGATGGCCGTGAGCGGGCCGCCATGGCTGCTGAGCTGCAGGGCTGCCCAGCCCTGGCTGAGCGCCTGGGGCGGTACCGCCACCAGAAAGCTCAGCTGCAGCAAGAGGTAGATCGCCAACGACACGCCCAGCCCCAGTCCCATGGCCAGGGGCACGTTGCGCTGGGGGTTGCGAGCTTCGCCTGCCAGATCCATGGCGGTGCGAAACCCCAGCAGGCTGAACAGGATGCCTCCACCGCCGATGGCACTCACCACGCCAGAGAGCTCGCTGCTGGGCCCGGTGTGATGCAGGCCGAGATTGCTCCAGTGCCCCGCCGTGAGCATCAGGCTCAGCGATACGAGCAGCGGCACCACCAGCTTCCAGCTGGTGAGCCCATCGATCCAGCGGGCCAGCCAGCTCACGCCAGCCAGATTGATCCAGGCCATCAACACCAGCAGCACCAGTGCAAAGCCAAGCCCCATGGCGCTGAGCACCTGCCCCTGGCCGCCATCGGCCGTGAGCCAGGGCAGGCTGCTGGCGAGGTATTGCACCATCGCCAACACTTCAATCGTGGGCAGGGTGAGGTAGGCGATCCAGGCACACCAGCCACCGATGAAGCCAGCCCAGCGGCCATGGCTGAGCAGTGGGATCTGGGCCAGTGCTCCAGAGCTCGGCACCAGCGAGCCCAGTTCGGCAAACACCAGAGCGATGCCGAAGGCCATGAGGCCTCCGGCGACCCAGGCCAGCAGGCTGGCGGGACCCGCAAAGCGCGCGGCATAGAGCGGTGCGAACAGCCAGCCCGAGCCGATGGTGCTCGTCACCACGGCCAGGGTGAGGCTGCGCAATCCCAGGCTGCGCCGCAACGTGTCTGGTGGCGTGGCTGGTGCCTTGGTTGACGTCAACAACCGATCAATCGCTGTATCCACTGTCTGGGATTCAGTGCACAATCGGGGCTGAAGTTCATCAATCCTGCTGATGTCGGTATCCCTGCGCTCCCTCGCCCGCGTTGCTGTGGTCTGCGCCAGTGGCTGCCTCCTCACAGCCGCAGCCCCCGCCTCGGCTCAGAGCTGCCAGTTCCTGGCGCCTGTTGGCGGTAACGGTGTCACCGACATCGTGACCAAGACCATCGGTGCCGGCAATCCGCTGCCCTTCAGCCGCCCTAACTGGAACACCGATTTCTTCGTGACCCAGCCCTACAGCTCCTACAAGCTGTTCTTCACCGCCAATTCCTCGGTGAGCGCCACCTATCCGATCCAGGGCTATCTCAAGTTCACCGATGGTTCCAACCTGCAGGTGATCAATGAGTCGTATGCCCCCCAGGTGGGCACGGGCCGCCAGTGGGATGTGCAGGCTGTGCCCGGCAAAACCGTGAGCCAGGTGAACTTCAAGATCGGTGCCAGCGCTGATCAGGCCGCCACGGGCTTCACCTATCGCATCTCCGTGCAGGGTTGCAACTGAGGAGCTCATCGCTCAGAGCAGGCTCCGCCACAGCGCTTCGGCGTTGGGGTGGAGCTCCAGTGGATGGTGATCCACGCGGCTGAGGGGTCGGCATCCCAGGCTGTTGATCAACAGCCAGTTGTCCCCTGGTTGTGGCGTCGGGGAGAGGTTGGCTTCTTCCGCCAGGCCCCGTTCGAGCAGCTGAGCACGCATCACCCCCGGCAGGCAGCCACTGCCCAACGCCGGGGTGAGCAATCGGTCCTGGCGTTGGATCAACAGGTTTGCGGTGGTGCCGCAGCTCAGCTCACCGCTGCTCGCCAACAGCAGTGCTTCATCCGCGCCAGCGCGGCGTGCTTCGAGCCGCGCCTGGATCGCCTGGCCGTAGGCGAAGGTTTTGCAACGGCTCAGCAGGCTGTTGCTGTTGCGCCGTTCCTGGCGACTCACGATCGTCGTTAGCGGGCTGAAGCCAGGCCGGTGTGGACTGAGCTGCAGCCAGAAGCGATGCGAAGCCGCGGGGTCCGGCAGCTCGATGCCGCGCCCGCTGCTGTCGCCGCGGCTCCAGTTGAGGCGCAGGGCGCCGCTGCCGTGCGGGAGCCCTGCGCGGTGGATCGCCTCGTCGATCAGGGGTTGCAGCGCGGATGCCTCCGGTGGTGGTGCCATGGCCAGCAGGTCCGCGCTGCGCTGCCAGCGCTGGAGGTGAGCCTCGAGCAAGCGCAGGCGGCCCTCGAGCACCAATACCGTTTCAAATAGGCCATCGGCTAGCTGCAGGCCGCGATCGCTGAGCGGGAGCTCAAGCTGCTGCGGTTCGCCCCAGTGGCCGTCGAACCAGGCGATGCTGCGCGGGCTCATGCCAGGGCCTCCAGCAGGGGGTTGAGCTTCCAGCCCAGTTCGCTGGCTTCAGCGTTGGGATCGGAGTCGGCCACGATGCCGCAGCCCGCGTGGCCGCGCAGCTGCCTGCCCTCCAGCAGCAGGGTGCGGATCAGGATGCTGCTGTCGAAGCTGCCGTCGAAGTCGCGGCGGATCAGCGAGCCGCAGTAGGGGCCGCGGGCCACGGGTTCGAGTTCCGCCAGGCGCTGGCAGGCCCGCAGCTTCGGGGCGCCGCTGATCGAGCCGCCCGGCCAGCCCGCCCGCAGCAGATCCACCCAGCTGAGACCGGGCTGCAGCTGGCCGCACACCACTGAGGTGAGGTGGTGCACCTGGGCGTAGCTCTCCAGCCCCACCAGCTGGGGCACATGGATCGAGCCCGGCATGCAGGCACGGCCCAGGTCGTTGCGCAGTAGATCCACGATCATCACGTTCTCGGCGCGGTCTTTGCTGCTGCACACCAGCTCTGCTGCCTGATCGGCATCGCGCCGCGGATCGCTGTGGCGTGGGCGGGTGCCTTTGATCGGCCGGGTTTCCACGGCCCCATCGGGGCTTACCTGCAGGAATCGTTCGGGCGAAGCCGAGATCACCGCTTCTCCAGCGGCTGCACCGCCTGCCACCACCAAGCCGGCAAAGGGAGCGGGGCAACGCTCGCGCAGGCGCGCAAACAACGCCAGGCCCGTGCCGGTGCCGACCTCGGGGAGTGTTGTGCTGCAGCAGGCCGTGAGGTTGGCTTGAAACAGATCGCCACAGGCGATCAGCTCACGGATCTGCTCCACACCGCGGCTGAACGCGGTTGGAGTGGTGTGCCACTGCCAGCTCTCCATCGGCACGTGGGGCGTAGGGCCCGCTGCAGCGGCGTCGGTCGGCTCTGCAGGCAGAGCCTCCAGCCAGCTGGCCATGGCCTGCAGCCGTTCGGGATCGAGGCCCTCCAGCCACAGCTGCTGCTCCACCAGATCGAAGCGCAGCACCGGATCGTGGCGGGCGATCCACAGGCTGGCCATGCTGTCGGCCTTCCAGGGATTGCCGGGTTCCACCCAGGCGGCGGCTTCGTAGCTGAGCCAGCCGCACCAATGGCCTGGGCCCAGATCCGCCAAGGCTGCAAAGGGATCGCTCGCGTCAGCGTCGCCGGGCAGTCCGCGGCAGCAGCGCTGCTCGAGCGGATCCACCGCCAGGGTGGCCCAGCGGCCCAGATCGGTGCCATCGCCGTCGAGCCAGATCAGACCCTCGTGGCCCCACTGCTCTGCCAGCAGGGGCGCCAGGCTGGCCGGGGATCGCCAGGCCACCGGCACGCGCGTGCAATCCGGCATCAGCGGCTGGCCAGGTCGGGTCGGCCGGCTTCGATCAAGGCGGCATCGCGGATGCGACAGCTGTCGCACACGCCGCAGGGCTGGTCGCCGCCGCTGTAGCAACTCCAGGTGTCCGCAATGGGCACCCCCAGCCGCAGGGCCTCCTTCACGATTTTGGTTTTGCTCCACGTCACCAGGGGTGCCCAGAGCTGGCTGCCGTGGCCTTCCCGGCCGGCTTTGCTGGCCAGATCAGCCAGCCGTTGAAAAGCCTCCAGGTAATCCGGGCGGCAGTCGGGGTAGCCGGAGTAATCCACGGCGTTCACCCCCAGCACCAGCCGCTCGGCGCCGCGCGCCTCCGCCAGGCTCAGGCCGATGGCGATGAACACCGTGTTGCGGCCGGGCACATAGGTGCTGGGGATCACATCGGCCTGCACGCCATCGCTGGGCACGGCCATGCGGCTGTCGGTGAGGGCCGAACCGCCCCAGGCGGCCAGGTTCACGCTGATGGTGTGGTGCTCCGCCAGGCCGAGCTGCGCGGCGATGCGGGCTGCAGC
>VGPP01000134.1 GCA_016882585.1 Cyanobacteria bacterium M_surface_7_m2_037 | reverse complement strand
AGATTTCCAGGAGTCCGTCGCTCTCGCTGCTGTCGCTTGATTTCTTCAGTTCGTTGAAATCAGGAACCATCAGCACCTGCTCGGCCATCAGCTCAGGGTGCTGGTCCACGCAGAGGATCCACTCCCTGAATTCTTCGGTGAGCGCATAGCTGTCTTCGTAGCGCTCACGGTCGTCGAGGCTGGCGATGCGGGCGGCCGACCAGTTGATGGCAACGGTGAGACGACGCTGGATGGAGCCTTTCATGGGTGTCCCGCGATCGCACCACGCTGGTCGGCCGATGGCCCCATTGGGGTGCGGTTTCGCACAACGTCGCACTTTTTGCCGCAATCGAATGTATTTATCGCTGCACTCGGAAGTTGGGTAGCTGAGGGCCGCGCATCCGGATCACAGCGCCAGCGCCATCTTCCAGGGCCTGCAGGGGTAAAACAGGCGCTCGCCCGGCGCCGCCGGCTTCCGGTTCGGCCTCCGCGGTTTTGGGCCTGAGCACGTAGGGCTCGCTCAGCGACCAGGTGCGCGCGTACTGCATCAGCAGGGGATCCGCCGGTGCGAACACGTAGGAGGGGTGCCTGGGCACCGTCTCCAGGGCCGAACGCTCGGCATCCATGCGCACTGCCCGGGTGATGCCCTGCACGAAGCGGGTGCGCGTCACCACGGTGGTGAGGTAGGCCACCACCCGCAGCCGCGGCGCATCGAAGCCTTCAGCGCACATATCGATGCTCACCAGCCAATCGGCCTCGCCGGCTTTGAAGGCCTCCATGCGCTGGGCCGCCTCTGGATCCTGGGAGTGCACCAGGTGCACCCGATCCCCCTCTTCCTCCAGCAATCCGCAGATGCGGCGGGCATGGGCGATGTCGCGGGCGATCACCAGGCCGCCGGCGCCGGGGTGTTCGCGACGCACCACCTCCAGGCGGCGGCGGGCATTGAGCAGCAGCCGCAGGGCAATGCTGCTGCTGTCGCCCAGGCGGATCGCGCGCCGCAGGTTGCGGGCGCGCCAGCTCTCTCGCTGCTCCTGCGACAGCGGCGAGCGCTCGCTATCGCCCAGTTCCCCCTGGCGGCCGTGATCCACCCAGCCGTCTTGAAAGCGGAACTCCAGCGGCCGCACATCGCCGGCGCTGATCAGTTCGCGCGGCTCCACGCTCAGATCCGGGGCGATCTGCTCCACCCACTCCTGGCCGTCGTGCACCTGGATGCGGCGGGCGGCGCAGAAGCCCAGGTTGTCGGCCCGAAATGGGGTGCCCGTGAGCCCCAGGCGCAAGCGGGCGCTGGCGCTGATCCGGCTGAAGGCATGGCCCCAGGCGGTGGCTTCCGGTTCCTCCGGATCGATGCCCAGGTGGTGCACCTCATCGGCGATCGCCAGCCAGGCGCCCCAGCCGGCCTCGCCCAGTTGTTGCTCCAGGGCCTCCAGGTTGCGGCCAGCGGCTTGATAGGTGATCAGGAGGCCGTGGGGGCGCGGCTGGCCGGCGGGTGGGGCCACATCCAGCCCCGGCTGCCACTCCTGCAGCTCGAGCCCGAGCCGGCTGGCGGCCGCCAGCCATTGGCTGGCGATGGAGCTGCGGTGGCAGAACACCAGCAGGTGCTGCAGGCGGCCTTCGCGCTCGAGCCGCTCAAAGCTCAGCAGGGCGCCGAGGGTTTTGCCGGCACCGGGGCCGGCGTTGATCAGCACGTCGTGGGTTCCTTCGCGCTCGAGCCGCCGGCGCAGCAGCGCGATCAGCTGCGATTGCCATTGGCGCGGCTGCACCGCGGGCTGCGGGCGCTGTGTGGCGGCACGGGGCTCTTGCGCGGGCGCCTCGGTGCCAACCGCCTGCAGCGGGCGCCGGGGCAGGCGCAGATCGAACGACAGCGAAGCCATCTCGCCATTTTGTTGGCAGGCAGCGAAAAAAGATGAGAGTTTCTACCTATTCGCTTTGGCGCTGGAGTCCTTAACTTCCGGCCATCACCCCCGCTCCCGGGCCCCAACCCGCCAGCCCATGAACGAGCGTTCCCCCTTTTCTCTCGGCCCCGACGAACTGCGCGCGCGCTTCGAGCGTGCCCTCGATCTCGAGTGCGACCTCGATCCGATGATCCTGAGGGCTCGCCAGCTGCGTCAGCAGGGATCCACCCCCCAGGCCCGCTGCCTGGAGCAGGAGCTGTTGCCCCTGTTCTGACCCCGGCTTTCCAGGCGTGTGCGGATGTGATCACACGCCTGAGAAAAGCGTTGCCGTGGGCCGCGACCCCGGCGAACACTGGGCTGTTGTGACGTGAAGGCGGCAAGTTTTTGATTCGTGTGTTGGTGCCGCGGGAGTGCCGCCCCGGTGAAACGCGCGTGGCAGCCACCCCCGAAACCGTGCGGCGCCTCAGTGCCCGCGGTTGCCTGCTCCACGTGGAGCAGGGGGCCGGCGTGGCCAGCGGGTTTGACGACGCCGCTTACGGCGAGGCCGGAGCTCAGCTGATCGATCCGGCCGTGGCGGCCGCCGAGCACTGGAGCCAGGCGGATGTGGTGCTGGCGGTGCAAGCCGGCTCGATCGCTCAGCAACGCCGCGAGCTGGAAGCCCTCCGCCCCGGTTCGCTGTTGCTGGGCCTGCTGGAGCCCCATGGCAACGACAGCCTCAAGCAACAGCTCGAGCAGCAGCGGCTCTCGGCCATGGCCCTGGAGCTGCTGCCCCGCATCAGCCGCGCCCAGACCATGGACGTGCTCTCGTCGCAGGCCAACATCGCTGGCTACAAGGCGGTGCTGCTGGCCTCAGCCGCCCTGGATCGCTACGTGCCGATGCTGATGACGGCCGCCGGCACGATCCAGCCGGCCCGCGCCTTGATCCTCGGGGCCGGTGTGGCGGGCTTGCAGGCCCTGGCCACGGCCCGGCGCCTTGGGGCGGTGGCCTACGTGAGCGATGTGCGCGCGGCCGCCAAAGAACAGGTGGAATCGCTGGGGGGGCGTTTCATCGAGCCGCCCGAGCTGGATCAGAAGCCCGGTGAAACCGGCGGCTATGCCCAGCAGGCCACGGAGGATTTCCTGGCGGCTCAGCGCCGCCAGCTCACCGAGCAGTTGGCCCTGGCCGACATGGTGATCTGCACCGCCCAGGTGCCCGGCCGCCCAGCGCCGCGCCTGATCGACGACGCCATGCTCCAGCACATGCGCCCCGGCAGCGTGGTGGTGGATCTGGCGGTGGCCCAGGGCGGCAACTGCGAAGGCACGCAGCCCGGCGCCGCCGTGCTGCGCCACGGCGTGCAGCTGATTGGTGCCGATCAACTGCCCTGCAGCGTGGCTAACCACGCCAGCGCCCTCTACGCCCGCAACGTGGCCGCCCTGCTGGAGCACCTGCTCGAGGCGTCCGGCAGCGACCCCACTGCACTGCAACTCAACCTGGAGGATCCGATCGTGAGCGGTTGCCTGTTCACCCACCACGCCATGGCGGGAGCTGCGGCATGACCACCCTTTCCCAGGCCCTGTGGGTGCTGCTGCTCGGCAGCCTGCTGGGGCTCGAGCTGATCGGCAAGGTGCCACCCACCCTGCACACGCCGCTGATGAGCGGCGCCAATGCGATCAGCGGTATCACGGTGCTCGCCTCGATCACCCTGATCGCCAACGCCCAGGGCAATCCGGCCTTGCTGATCCTCGGTTCGGTGTCGCTGGGCTTTGCCCTGTTCAACGTGATCGGCGGTTTCCTGGTCACCGACCGGATGCTCGCCATGTTCAGCCGCAAGAAGAGCGGAGGCGGGCGATGAGCGTTCTCGATGTTTTTGGTTATCTGATCGATCTGCTGGCGGTGCTGCTGCTGGCGCTGGGGCTCAAGGGTCTTTCCACCGTGCGTTCCGCCCGCTCCGCCAATGGTCTGGCGGCGCTGGCGATGGGCCTGGCGGTGCTCGGTCTGCTGCTGCAGCTGCAACCCGATCCCATCGCCTGGCTGTGGATCGCGATCGGCACGGCCATCGGTGGCTTCCTCGGGCTGATCACCGCCCGGCGCGTGCCGATGACGGCCATGCCCGAAACGGTGGCGCTGTTCAACGGCTGCGGTGGCATGGCCTCGCTGCTGGTGGCCATGGCTGTGGCCCTTTACGACAGCGACGGCGCTGATCTGGTGGAGCTGATCTCGATCGTGATCTCGGTGTTCGTGGGGGCGATCACCTTCACGGGCTCGATCGCGGCCATGGGCAAGCTCCAGGGCTGGCTCGGCACCCCGGGCTGGACCCAGAGCAGCGTGCGCCACGGCGTGAACATCACCCTGGCCATCGCTGCCCTGGTGGCGGCCTTCGCATTCCCCGGCGATCCCACCGGAGCACCCCTGTGGCTGCTGCTCCTGGCCTCGAGCCTGCTTGGCATCGGCGTGACGCTGCCCATCGGCGGCGCCGACATGCCGGTGGTGATCTCGCTGCTCAACTCCTATTCCGGCGTGGCCGCGGCGGCGGCTGGCTTTGTGGTGGGCAGCCAGCTGCTGATCGTGGC
>VGPP01000133.1 GCA_016882585.1 Cyanobacteria bacterium M_surface_7_m2_037 | reverse complement strand
GGGCGATGCGCAGGGATTGCACCCGGCCTCCCGCTTCAACGGATCAGGCGGTTGGCGATCAGGAGGGGTGAGGCCCGACGCCTCAGATCAGCCCCCAGCCCTCAGTGGGGCGGCGGCCGTCGGTGAGACGGTCGAGCACCAGGCGCAGCCGGAGCACCCCCAGGTCGATGCCGTGCGCAGTGGTGGGGCCCTCGATCAGGCGCCAAGCGCTGCAGCCGGCGGCACCGGGCTGGTGGTCGATGTAAATGGCGGCCTCGATGTTGCCCACAACGGGGAACACGAATCCGCGGGTGGTGATGGTCATTGCGATAGAGCGATGGGACCAGCAGCAGGACGGCAGCGCACCAGGCCCTGGGCGTTGCGGTCGTCAGTGATGAGAGCGCTGTGGCGTGGCCGGCGTTGCTGCTGCCGGACCTGCTGCCTGAGCGCAACGTAACCCGCTCGCCGTCACGGCTGTGAGCCAGAGAATAGCAGCTTGTAATAACTCTTTGCAATCTTGCTGCGGTAGCCCTGGCCGGAGTGATTGCAGCCAGCTAGGGGTGCATCAGGGCGATTGATCTACAGCCCTGTAGGGCAAAAGAAGGGGGTGCATGGGGGGACTGCTGCAGCCGCGTACGTGGGGGACCCCATCACATCACGCGACCCAAAAATCGACCCCCACGGCATAACAAATAGGCACTGCTCTCCACCCCTGTTGAGCTTCTACGCCTCGGGGTCTGGCCAGACTTGCCCGGGCTTGATCGGTTCCCAGCAGTGGGCGCGCCATAGGGCAGAAGCCTCATCAGCACTCAGCAGTTGGCCCTCTCAGGCCACGCCGGTCAGGCGGTGACGGTGATCCAGGAGAAACAGGGCGCGTCGATGGGTTGAACCATGGAGCGCCCTGATGCGCGGTGTCTTAGCCGGGCAGGGGATGTCAGGCATCAGCACACATGGATTGGCCGTATCTCAAGTAAAGGGTTGGCATTGATGTGTGCCCACAAGTCCAGGGCGCCTGGGTCCACCCATCGGCTGGCCCAGCGGAGAGCAGGCCTGGCTCATGTGCCAGTTTGATTTGCACGATTTCTGGATTCACCGCTGAATCGAGCAACCAACATCGCTGCAGCTGACTTCACAACGGATAGTCAGTCCGTTGGATTTGCAACCACGGAACTTCTGGCACACGGCGCGCCTTGATTAGGTGTCATCTGGCCGAACCTGATCTCAACGGGCGGCCCAGATCACAACTATCCCGCGAACCAATGAAGAACACCCAGCGCCTGATGGGCGTGGCGAGGGTCTGCATCGCCGTGCATCGGCAGCTCCACATGACACAGCTATTAACTCTGTTGGCGGTTGCCGAGAAGCCAGGGCGCACGCAGACCGAAATCGCCCAGGATGTTGGCCTGACGCTCGCCGCCGTGAGTCGTGCAGTGGATGTTCTGGGCACGAGTGGCCGCAAGGACAAGAAAGGCGCCCCTGGCCTGGGATGGATCGAGGCCGTCGCTGATCCGGGTGACGACAGAAACCTGCTGGTGTTTCTGCTGCCCAAGGGACGGGCTCTGGTCAGAGAGTTGGAGGCGCAGCTGGGCAAGGGCTGAGACGGGGCTTACCGAGGCGCCAGCGAGGCTCTCTGCATCCATGGCAACCTCGGGCCTCAGGCGCCAACGAAGTCCATTTGCTGCAAAACGGAGAGGCTTGGCGTTCTCCGTTGGGTACACACCTGGGTGCAGCCTGGGTGCAACGAGGGCTCAGCCGCCCAAAATGCAACCCAGTTAGCGCAAGGGATCTCAGGGATTCTTAGACCGGATCCACGTTTCCCCTATTCTCCATCCACCTCACGAGGCCTGGCAGCGGCAGCGATGAACTGGAGCCCAGACGCCGAAGCCAAGCTCAAGGAAATTCCTTTCTTCGTGCGGCCTGCCGTGCGCAAACGCATCGAAGCCCTGGCTGGTGAAGCCGGCCGCGAGGCGATCGACCTAGCCTTTTATGAAGAGGCCAAAGCGCAGTTCGGCCAGAAATAAGCCCCGGCGGGCGCTGGCCCGATCGCTGTGGGATTCGAAGCGCTGACCATGGCCCGGTCTCTGCTAGAGGGGCGATGCGGTAAAAGGGACAGATCAGTCCGTAACCGGTCGAACGCATGTCGCAGTCGAAGCGCGAGCAGGTGGTCAGCCACCTGCGCTACATCCGCCAGGAACTGCGCGAGATGCACCAGGGCGTGATGGACGACGGCTTGCTGCCGGAAGCCGGTGAGGTGCGCGGTGTGATGGCACAGATGGAAGCGCTGCTGGAGTTGCTGGAAGGCAAAGGCTCCCGTAAGAAAGACGCCGACAGCTGAGCGCTGATTGAGCAGCTCCCGCCCACTGCAGCGCACCAGGCTTCAGCAGAGCCTCGGTGGTGCCTGGCCCCGGCTGGAGCAGTGGGCCCGCAATCCCTGGCGGCGGCTTTCCCTGCTGTTGATCGTGCTGCTGAGCACGTTCTTTCTGGGCAATGCCGTGAGCACGATCATTGGCGCGCGGGCTTTCCTGGATCCTCCGACCGCTCTGATCTGCGTTGTGGCGATGGAAGTGGCCATCCGAGCCCGCAAACCCCTCCTCCGCCGCCGTGGTGACCGGCTGGGCCTTCAACTGCTCGACATGACCCGCATCGGCTTCTGCTACGGGCTGCTGCTGGAAGGCTTCAAGCTGCTCTGAAGCCGCCGGGCGCCTCAACTGGCAGCCATCAGATAAAGCAGGGCCATGCGCACGGCGATGCCGTTGGTCACCTGCAGTTCCACCAGCGAGCACTGCACGTCATCGAGCAAGGCTCCGCTCATCTCCACACCGCGGTTCACCGGGCCTGGGTGCAGCACAGGCACTCCCGGCGCGCACACCCGCAACCGCTCATGGGTGAGCCCATAGGCGCGGTGGTAGCTCTCCAGGCTGGTGAGCAGGTTCTGATTCATGCGCTCCTGCTGCAGCCGCAGCGTCATCACTGCATCAGCGCCATCCAGGGCGCGATCGAGATCGCGCTCCACGCGGATTGCCGACCGCTGAGCCACAGGGTCCACCGCCTGCCCGGGCGGTGGCGCTGCCGCGAACTGCGCAAAGGCCTCGGGCAACAGCGTGGGCGGCCCGCAGAGCACCAACTCCGCGCCGCAGGCCGTGAGCGCCCAGAGGTTGGATCGGGCCACGCGCGAATGGAGGATGTCGCCCACGATCGCGATGCGCCGGCCGCGCAGGGCCTCGGGCGTGGGGGCCTCAGGAGCGAAATGGCGCGCCAGGGTGAACAGATCGAGCAGCCCCTGGCTGGGATGGCTGTGCAGGCCATCGCCACCATTGAGCACAGCCACCCGATCACCGCTGGCATCGAGATCGCGGGCCAGGGCAGCGGGCACGCCGGTGCAGCGGTGCCGCACCACCAGCAGATCGGCTCCCATGGCCACGTAAGTGCGCACCGTGTCGAGCAGGCTTTCGCCTTTGCTCAGCGAGCTCGACGACGGCGAGAAGCTCTGCACATCGGCCGACAAGCGCTTGGCCGCCAGCTCAAAGCTGCTGCGGGTGCGGGTGCTGGGCTCAAAAAACAGGGTGGTGACCAGGCGGCCCTGCAGCGCCGGCAGTTTGCGGGCGCCAGAGCTCGGCATCACCCGAAAGCGCTGGGCCAACTCCAACACCGTGGCGTAATCATCGAGCGAGAAGGCCGCCAGATCCAACACGTGGCGGTGGGTCCAGTCGCTCAAGGTGGGCTGCGAGAGACAGCTTCAGGCTAGAAGCCCATCGGCAAGGCGGCCACGCCAAGAGCCTCTGCTCTGGCCGGGGTTCGATCCCCCCGAGCCCGCTTGCTCACGCTGCGGCTGGCGCCCAGGTACCAGCGCCAGGGCATGTCTTGCCCCTGGCTGATGCCGATGCGGGTGGTCTGCACCAGATCGCCGGGGCCGATCGCCGCCCATCCCGCAGGCCTGGCGGCAAGCCACAGCCCCGCCGCTGGATCCACGGGCTGAGCATTGCGGCAGCCATCGATTCCAAAGCGCCGTGCCAATAACGCCGGACCTGCCGCCACCCGCTCAGGCTCATCGGGCAGAGCCACAGCCCTGAGCAACACCCCGTTGGCCCAATCCGCCCGATCGGTCACCACGTTCACGCAGTGGTGAATGCCATAGCTCACATAGACGTAAAAGCGTCCAGGCTCACCAAAGAGCGTTTCGTTGCTGGGAGTGCGGCGGCGGTAGCCGTGGCAGGCGGGCTCCTCCTGGGAATACGCCTCCGTTTCCACAATCACACCCCACAGAAGCTCGCCACCTTCTTGGCGTTTCACCAGCAGGCAACCGATGAGCTCGGGGGCGACCACCTCGGCAGGGCGGGCGAAGAAGGATGGGGAAAGAGGCGCCGGCAGCCACGCTGTGCGCTCTGAATCACAGCCCAACACAACCCCTCCCCAGCCGCGTTCAACTCCAGCAGACTGAGCAGATCACGGCA
>VGPP01000132.1 GCA_016882585.1 Cyanobacteria bacterium M_surface_7_m2_037 | reverse complement strand
GGGTCATGCCCAGTTCCGGCAACACCAGGCCAAGACGGGAAATGGCCTTAACCTGCCTCGATTCCAGACCGTGCCCGTGACCACCTCGGGAAGCCGCTCCATCCTGATCTGCTCAGGCAAGGGGGGTGTGGGGAAAACAACCCTCACCGCCAACCTGGGCATCGCCCTCGCCCGGCAGGGCATGCGCACGGCCGTGCTCGACGCCGACTTCGGCCTGCGCAACCTCGACCTGCTGCTGGGGCTTGAGAACCGGATCGTGTACACCGCTCAAGAGGTGCTCTCCGGCAACTGCCGCCTGGATCAGGCCCTGGTGAAGCACAAGCTGGAGCCCAACCTGGCGCTGCTGCCCGCCGGCAACCCGCGCATGCTCGAGTGGCTGAAGCCCGAAGACATGCAAACGATCGTGGGCATGCTGCGCGACAGCTTCGACATTGTGCTGATCGACTGCCCCGCCGGCATCGAAGACGGCTTCAAGAACGCCGCTGGTGCCGCTGAAGAAGCGATCGTGATCACCACCCCGGAAGTGTCCGCGGTGCGGGACGCTGACCGGGTGATCGGCCTGCTCAACACCCGCGGCATCAAGCCGATTCAGCTGGTGCTCAACCGGGTGCGGCCCAAGATGATGGCCAACCAGGAGATGCTGGCGGTCGACGACGTGACCGACATCCTGGCCCTGCCCCTGCTGGGCCTCGTGCTCGAAGACGAGCAGGTGATCGTGAGCACCAACCGCGGTGAACCGCTCACCCTCAACGGCAGCAGCTCGCCGGCCGCCCAGGCCTACAACAACATCGCCAGGCGCGTCTGCGGTGAAGACGTTCCCCTGATCGATCCCGCCAAGGTGCGGCGCGGCCTGCGGGCCAAGATCGGCCGCCTGATGCAAACCAAGATCTTCTGAGCTGATGACCCTGCGCGATTTCATCAACAAGCTGCTCGGTCGCCAGCCCGCCAGCGCCACCACCGCCAAGCAGCGGCTGCAGCTCGTGCTCGCCCACGACCGCAGCGACCTCAACCCCGAGCTGCTGGAGCAGATGCGACGCGAGATCCTCGAAGTGGTGAGCCGCTACGTGGAGATCGACATTGAGGAAGGCGATGTGAGCCTGGAAACGGAAGACCGCGTGACCGCTCTGGTGGCCAACCTGCCGATCCGGCGCACCAAGCCGCTGCCACAGCAGGAGAGCAAACCAGACAGCGACGTTCCCGGGGAAGCGGATCCTGTGTGGACCGCCAGCCAGGCCTGAGGGGAATGCTCAGGGCATTGCGCTCGCATCCGCCATGCCCGCCCACACCCTGGCCGCCGTGACCCCGGCTGAAGATCAGGTGCTGCAGCAGCTGCTGCAGGGCCTCAACAACCGTTCCATCGCCGCGGCGTTGGTGCTGAGCCCCCGCACTGTGGAGAACCACATCTCCCGCCTGCTGGCCAAAACCGGCTGTCAAAGCCGCACTCAGCTGCTGCTCTGGGCTCTGGCCGAGCGATAAGCTCCTCGCCGGAGGGCAGCCTCCGTTGCCGGCTTAGCTCAGTGGTAGAGCAGCGCTTTTGTAAAGCGAAGGCCATCGGTTCAAATCCGTTAGCCGGCTTGATGGATCTGGAAGCGCTTCTCGATCGGATGGGCGATCGCCATCACGCCCAGCGCTAGGCCAATGCCAAGTCCGCAGGCCTGAAGCCGGCGATCCGCCATCAGCATCAGATCGGCATGGTTGCTGTTCAACAGCACGATCGTGACGGTGAGTGCCATCAACATCAAGGCCGGGTGGCCGCGTCGGACAACGACCATCACAGTGATCACACCTGCGGCGATCGCTGGGACCTGCAAGGGCAATGCTTGAGGCAGCAGAGCTGCCAGCACCATCACGAGCAACACGCCGGCCACAGTGCCAAGGATGCGATGCAGGGCCACCTTCCAGGCATCGCGCACGAATGGCCGCAACACCAGAAAGGGCGTGAGGATCAACCACAACCCGGCGATTCCCCAGTGATGCTGCAGGGCGATGGGTGTGCTCACCAGCGTGGTGCTCGCCAGCAGCAAGCCATAGGCCGCACTGCGGCGCCAACTGTGCGCCACCGAAAACAGGGGGAGTGCGGCTGAGCCGGGCTCACGGGGCACAAGGCAGCCCTGCAGCAGGATCGTGAAGCCGCCCGATGCCAACACAGCGGCAGCGAGCCGGATCAGCTCAGACGCGGAAGGTGATTCCGGCAAGGGGCTGTTGGTGATCAATAGACAGACGCTGACAACCACCAGCCAATAGAGAGGCTGCGACTGCCAGCGGGCGCTCACCCCCAGGGCAAAGGCCGTCAGCGCCATCAAGAGGGTGGCGCCAGCTGGATCGCTCTGACTCAGGGCCGCCGGGATGGAGAGGAGCGTCAGTGCCGAGGCAGCCAACAGGGCTTGCCGCCAGCCCAGGCGCACGACAATCACCAGCGACGCCAGGCTGGTGAGGCAAAGCACGCCGACAGCCCGATCCAGGCCGGCCAAGCGGGCGATCTGGGCAGCCAGCAGCAGCGATACCACCGCGGCGGCCACCTGAATCCATCGACGCAAGGGCTGGTTCAGGGCAGGAGCGAACCTCACGACCTGCCCATAATTTCACCTGCGGCTGGGCCGATTGGATCCTGGAGAATCAGCGGATTCGCACCTCCGCCTTGAACCCCACGCGGACGCTCTTCGCTCTCCAGCGGCGTGAGCCACAGCGCAGCGTGCTGATGGCCGCTGGCCTGTTTCTGGTGATCGGCCTGATCCTGCAGGGCTGGCGGCTCTGGAGCCTGAATGCCACCTACGACCAGGGCCTGTTTCTCCAGGAAATCTGGAACGGCCACCTGGGGAAACCGTTTGAGAGCACCCTCGCCTCCGAACTCTCCACACCGGTGCTGGTGAACCGCGAAGCGCTGCCCACCTTGGGGTACTACCACCTCGGGCAGCACTTCACACCGTTGTTGATGCTCTGGCTGCCGCTGGTGCTGCTGCTGGGGGTATGGAGCCTGCCGCTGATCCAGGTGGGCTTGCTCACCGCCGGTGGGTTGGTGCTGCACCAACTGGCCCAGGAAGACCTGGAGCCGCGCCTGGCCAACTGGATGGCCATCAGCTACTTCTGCGCTGGGATCGTGATCGGGCCAACGCTCGAGAACTTCCACGATCTCTGCGCCATCCCGCTGCTGAGCTTCAGCCTGCTACTCGGGATTCGGCGGCGGAATCCCTGGCTGTATGGCATCCCCGCGCTGCTGCTGCCGCTGGTGCGAGAAGACGTGGGGCTGCTGAGCTTCAGCTTCGGGCTCTGGATGCTGGTGCGCCAACGGCGGGCCTGGCGCTGGGCCGGATTAGGGCTGTGCCTTTACTCAGCGCTGATGGTGGTCACGATCACCAATCACGTGATGCCGCTGTTTGGAAGCGAAGTCTCCGTGCGGTTCATGGATGAGCGCTTCGGCCAATTTCTGGCGGCTCAGAACGGGAAGGGTTCCACGCTGGATGCCCTGAAGGCGATGGTGAGCCAACCGCTGCTACTCCTGCAGGAGCTGGTGCAGCCCATCGGCCCCACCCTCAAATTCCTGATCACCCTGTGGCTGCCTCTGGCTTTGCTGCCGGCGGCTGGCGTGGATGGCTGGCTGCTGATGGCAGGGCCGCTGTTCGTAGCGCTCAGCTCCCAGGGGGGTAACGCTCTGGCTGTGAATCTGCGCTTTGTGCTGTATCTCGTGCCGGGGGTATTCGCCGGCGGCATCCTCTGGTGGGCGCAGCATCCGGCGCTGTTCCATGAGCGCTGGCTCAAGCGGCTGTGGCGCACGGCTCTTGTGTTGTCTGTGCTGTTCACGATCACCGGCAACCCACACCGCAGCCTGTCCGCGCTGATTCCCGACAGCGTGCAGCCGTGGGTGTACATCTCCCCTTGGCGACAACTGCAACGGGGCGCCGAAACCCGCGAGCTGCTGCGCACCATTCCACGAGAAGCCAGTGTTGCAGCCGAAACCCAGCTCGTGCCTCTCTTGGCAGAGCGGCGCGTGCTGCTGCGCTTCCCAGAGAACAGCGCCTACACCGATGAACAAAAACAGCAACGGCCCGCTGAGTGGATCGTGAGCCAGCCGGGCTTCAATGCTGCCTACGCCCCAGCGTTCCGCCGCAACGGCGCCTGGGTTCGCCGCAGCCAGGAGCAGATTCAAGCCCTGTTGGCCAGTGGCAACTACCGCGTGCACCGCTGCGATCAACGCGGCATCGTGCTGCGCCACGTGAGCGCTGTGGTTGATCCCAAAGGTGAGCCCAGCGTGGGAGCGGGAGCCAGCTGCGTGCACAAGCAGTTTGAGGAAGCCCGTGCACAGATGCAGCGCGAGGGCGACGCCTCAAAGCGTTAATCGCCAACAAAAAAGCCCCCTTGCGGGGGCTGAGTGAAACGAAACCAAGAAGGGAACGATCAGAGAGCGTTGCCGCGGGGCAGAACCTCTTCAGGGAAGACGAAGTTTTCGTGCGGCTGGTCAGCCGGTGCCATCCAGGCACGCAGACCTTCATTCAGAAGAATGTTCTTCGTGTAGAAGGTCTCGAATTCGGGGTCCTCAG
>VGPP01000131.1 GCA_016882585.1 Cyanobacteria bacterium M_surface_7_m2_037 | reverse complement strand
GCAGAAGGGGTGAAAGCAGGACGTAAGCCGGGTTCTGTTCGCCGGAGTGCCGGAGCGCTCCGGGGGGTGATCATCTGTCTGGGACCACCGTTACCGGTGGCCTCGAGCGGCGCGCTTTGAACGGGACGGGTGTCATGGCCAACCGTTGTCCCTGGGCCTTGCTCCCAGCCGGGGTTTACCGAGCCAGCACCTCTCGATGCTGCTGGTGCGCTCTTACCGCACCTTTGCACCCTTGCCTGTTCGGGGAGCAAGCCCCCCGCCATCGGCGGTGTGTTTCTGTGGCACTCTCCTCACGGTCACCCGCACTGGGCGTTACCCAGCAAGCCTGGCCATTGGGGAGCCCGGACTTTCCTCAATCGGTCCGTTCCACCAGCCCGAAGGCCTGGGCGTTGCCCGATCGCGATCACCTCGCCTGCTTTCAGCACCCATAATGCCGATGCGGCCTTGTCCGCATGGGGCTGTAGCTCAGCCGGATAGAGCGACGGTTTCCTAAACCGTAGGTCGTGGGTTCGAGTCCCGCCAGCCCCGTCTTTGCCAGGCCCGCTCTTGGACGGGGGGCTTCACAGGGGTTCGGCGCCTTCGCTGAGAATCGCCAGATAGGCGTCGTAGGCAAAGAGGCGGTTGCGCTGCCCGCCGGTGATCTCCCTTGCAATGCGCAGGCCCACCAGGCTCTCCAGGGCTTTGGCTGTGGTGGGAAAGCTCAAGCCGCAAACGGTGCTGAGCTGTTTGATGCTGTTGAGGGGCCGCCGGCACAGGGCGGCAAACACCTGGCGGACGCTGGGTCCTGAACGCCCCAGGCCGCTCAGGCGGGCCTCATCAGCGCGGAACAACTCCAGCAGCCGGTGTGCGGTGGTGACGGCAGCTGTCGCCGTGCTCTCGACGCCTTCGAGGAAGAAATCGATCCAGGCTTCCCAGTCGCCGTCCTCGCGAATCCCATTAAGCAAGTCGTAGTAGCGGCTGCGGTGCTGCTTGAAGAACAGGCTCAGATAGAGCAGCGGCTGCTGCAGCACCCCGGCATCGATCAACATCAGCACGATCAGTAGCCGGCCCAAGCGACCGTTCCCATCCAGAAACGGGTGGATCGTCTCGAACTGCACGTGGGCCAGGGCGGCTCGCACCAGCACCGGCAGGGAGTGGGTCCCATCCGGTGTGCCATGGATGAAATGCTCCAGCTGGCCCATGCACGTGTCCACCAGCCCTGGCGGTGGCGGCACGAAGCTTGCGTTGCCTGGTCGGGTGCCGCCGATCCAGTTCTGACTGCGGCGGAACTCCCCGGGCAGGCGATCGGCCCCACGGCCCCTGGCTAACAACCGGGCGTGCATCTCACGCAGCAGGCGGGAGGAGAGCGGAAAGCCCTCCCGCAGCCGCGCCAAGCCGTGCTCCAGCCCCGCTACGTAACTCGACACCTCCACCACGTCATCGAAGGGGACGCCGGGGGCCTCCTCCAGCTCAAACAGCAGCAGATCGGAGAGCGAGGATTGGGTGCCCTCGATCTGGGAGGACAGCAGGGCCTCTCGCCGCACATAGGCATAGAGGAAGAGCTCGCGATCCGGCAGCAGAGCTGACACCCCATCCAGGCGGCCGCAGGCCAGCAGGGCCCGGTCGTGCAGTGCCTGCAGGGCTCCCTCGAGCTGCACAGGCGGCTCCGGCGGCAATGGCGCCGGCACGAAAGCGCGCACCTCCTCGCCAGCGGTGCTGGTGAACTCGTAGTGGCCGACGCTTTCGCGCTTCATGGCTCTGTGGCGCGAACCTTGAATAGACTCGCACCTTATTCAAGGATGATCGCTGATCCTTGAATAAGGTTTGGTCGGGTTGGTGACGGTATCCAGTACTACAGGTAGCGGGATGGCGGATTCAACCACTGCCGCTAGCGTGGTGTGAGTCGCCACGAGCCCATGGCACAGCTGCATGATCTCCGGCTGAGGCTGTTGGTGCAACAGGAGAGTGAGCAGATCGTTGAGAACCTGCCCGATGGCTTGGATCTCTCGGTGATTCAGGCTCGCTGCCTCTGCTGGCTGGCGCTGTTGGCGGAAGCCCATGAAGACAGCGCCAATGAAGCGGTGGCCGATGGCGATACCGATCAGGCCATGGCTTGGTTTGCTGATTCGATGCGCCTGCGGGATGTGATTCAGGTGGTGAGCTCGATTGAGATCCCCATCCCTGGCGCCAGCGACGATCCCGATCTCAGCGGCGACGATCTCCGCGCCGCTTGATGCCATGATGGGCAGTGAAACGCCAAGGGGACTGCGGTGCCGGAAGAGCCCTGCCAATGCCCTGACTGCCAGCGCTTCTACCGGGAGCACGACCGTCTCATCCGCGAGAACCCCACCCTGCGTCAGCAACAGGAGCTGAGCTGGGCCGCGTTGCAGTCGTTCCGCACGCTGGCGGGTCGTGCTCTGGAGGAGCTCCAGAAAACCCATGGTGATGGCGATGCTGCGCTGGCACCCGCGGCCAGCGGCGCTCCTGCTGATGCCGGAGAGCTTGATGCGATGCAGCAGGCCATCGCCGATCTCGAGAACATCAACGCCCATCTGTTCTCAATCGAGGCGTTGATGGAGCGCATCTTCGATGTGCGTGTGCCGGATGCAGTGGAGCAGAAGTTCCGCGAACTCGCTGGTGAACTGGCGCCCGATCCCCTCAATGCCGATCGGTTGCGGCTGAATCGCCTGTTGCATCAAACCCCTGATCTGCCCGGCTGATCAGGCGGGCGATCATCCCCTCCTCATCCGCTGCGATCCGCTTCCAGTGAACGGGGCCAAGCCAGCCCATCGCTGCTTGCAGCTCTTCAAGCAATGAAGGGTCGTTGGCGCCAATGCCGCCGCTGAGGGCGATCTGATCCACGCCCTTCAGGCTGGCGGCCATTGCTCCGATTTCGCGTTGCAGTTGGTGCAGAAACACGGCCAGGCCCAGCTGGGCGCCGCGGTGCCCAGTCGCCGCCGCAGCGCGTACTTCACGCCAATCACTGCTCAAGCCAGAGAGCCCTAAAAGGCCGCTGTGGTGGTTGAGCCCTAGATCGAGTTCATCGAGGCTCAGGCCCTGGCGCTGCAGATGCAGCAGCAGGCCGGGATCCACGCTGCCGCTGCGGCTGGCCATCACCAGTCCCTCCAGGGGGGTGAACCCCATGGTGGTGTCGATGCTGCGGCCATCCCGCACCGCCGCCAGGGAACAGCCCGCTCCGAGGTGGGCACTGATCAACCGATGGCAGGGTGCGGCTTCCGCCACGTGCTGGTGGTTGAGGCCGTGGAAGCCATAGCGCCGGCATCCCAGCTGCCGCCAGCTGGCTGGCAGGGCATAGGTGCTCGCCTCCGGCGGCAAGCTGGCGTGAAAGGCCGTGTCGAAACAGGCCCACTGGGGCAGGGTTGGCCGGAGCTGCTGCAGCCAGCGGATCGCCTCGAGGGCCGGCGGATTGTGCAAGGGCGCGAGGGCCGACACAGCGTTGAGCTTCTCCAGCACCGCCGCGCTGATCCGGGTGGGGGCGGTGAAGTGCTCGCCCCCATGCACCACGCGGTGGCCGGCAGCCTTGAGCTCGGGCCACCACCGCTTGAGCTGGGGCTCTAGCCATGCGCTGAGTTGATCCTGCAGGGCGCCCTGGCGCTGGGTTTCCGAGCGCCAGAGCTCTGTGGAGCTGGTTGCCGTGGCTTGGAGCACTGCAGCCTTGAGGCTGGAGCTGCCCACGTTCAGCACCAGCAACATCGGGCGCTAGGCGTCGAGGTTGCAGGTGATCGTCACCGGGAAGCTTTCGGCTTTCCAGATGCGCTGGGCGTACTCCCGGATCGAGCGATCCGAAGAGAAGAAGCCGGTGCGAGCGCTGTTGAGCAGCGACATGCGATTCCAGGCGCTGCGATCGGCCCAGGCCTGGCTCACCTGCTGCTGCACCCGTAGGTAGTCGGCGAAGTCGGCCAGCACGAAGAAGGGATCGCGGCCGGTGAGGTTCTCCAGCAGCGGCCGGAACAGATCACCATCGCCGTTGCTGAAGTGGCCCTGCTCCACCAGCTTGAGCACCTCACCCAGCTCGGGTTGCTGCGCGATCAGCTCCCAGGGGCGATAGCCCGCGGCGTGCAGATCGGCTACCTCGGTTTCGGTCATGCCGAACAGGAAGAAGTTGTCCGCACCTACCTGCTCGCGGATCTCCACGTTGGCGCCATCGAGGGTGCCGATCGTGAGCGCACCATTCATGGCGAACTTCATGTTGCCGGTGCCGGAGGCCTCCAGGCCGGCGGTGGAGATCTGCTCGGAGAGATCCGAGGCCGGATACACCCGTTCACCCAGCTTCACGTTGTAATCCGGCAGGAACACCACCCGCAGGCGGCCATCCATATCCGGATCGGCGTTCACCGTTTCGGCAATGCCATTGAGGAAGCGGATGATCAGCTTCGCCAGGTAATACCCCGGAGCCGCCTTACCGCCAAAGATCACCGTGCGCGGCGCCAGACCATCGGCCTGGCCGTTTTTGATGCGCAGGTATTGCGCGATCACCTGCAGGGCATTCAGGTGCTGGCGCTTGTATTCATGGATCCGCTTCACCTGCACGTCGAACAGCGACGCGGGATCCACCAGCAGCCCGCTCTGGCGGTGGATGTAGTTGGCCAGATGGCGCTTGCTGGCGAGCTTGGTTTGCTCCC
>VGPP01000130.1 GCA_016882585.1 Cyanobacteria bacterium M_surface_7_m2_037 | reverse complement strand
GCCACGGTGCTGGTGGCTGAAAACCCGCCGGCCGCCACCCGAGTTGGGATGTGGCTCATCGAGAGCATCAGATCCACCTGGCGGCCGCTGGCCAGGTTGATGCAGGCCTGGAAATCGGGCTCGCGCACGTTGCCCAGCAGGTTGGCCCAATCCGCCAGGGTGGGATTGCTGTTGAAGTCAAAGGGGATCAGCTTCTCCACCGCCGGCAGCAGGCTCCAGGCACTGGCCGCCGCTGGCGCACAGGCCACCTGAAGCTGGGCGCCGAGCCCTTCAGCCACCTGCGCCGCTGCGGGCAGGCAGTGGAGCTGAGCTTCAACGCCGCCTGGAACCAGAAACAGAACGCGCATGGCCGCAGGCGGAGCGTCGACTGATTGTATGTAGGTGGGATTACTCAGCCCAGGAGCGGCCATGCATTTGCTAATCGCCTGTGCCGGCAGCGGCCGTCGCATGGGGGCTGAGCGCAACAAGCTGCTGCTGCAGGTGGCCGGCCGGCCTGTTCTGGCCTGGACGCTCGATGCAGCTCTGGCCTCAGCCGCGATCCGCTGGATCGGCATCGTGGGCCAACCGGTGGATCAGGCCGACATCCTGGCGCTGGTGGAGGCCGCCCAGCCCCACAAGCCGGTGCAGTGGATCCAGGGGGGCGACACCCGCCAGGATTCGGTGTGCAACGGCCTCGCGGCTCTCCCCGCCGGCGCCAGCAGCGTGCTGATTCACGACGGCGCCCGTTGCCTGGTGGAGCCCGGCCTGATCGATCGCTGCGCCGCCGCGGTGGAGGCTGGCGCCGCTGTGATCGCCGCCGCCCCGGTGACCGACACGATCAAGCGGGTGGATGCCGAGGGGGTGATTCAAGACACCCCCGATCGCTCCCAGCTCTGGGGCGCTCAGACCCCGCAGGGCTTTCCGGTGGAGCAGTTGCGCCAGGCCCATGCGCAGGCGCGCGCTGAGGGTTGGAGCGTCACCGATGACGCCTCGCTGTTTGAGCGGCTTGGCTGGGCGGTGTCGGTGATGGAGTCGTCGCCGGCGAACATCAAGATCACCACCCCCTTCGATCTCACCATCGCCGAGGCCGTGCTGGCGGCGCGTCAGGCCTGAAGCACCACCAGCTCGCTATGGCTTCCATCCAGCCGCACCCGCTGGCCGATGGCCAGGGCGGCATTGCCCGGTTCATGACCCACCGGTAGATCGGCGATCACGGGTATGCCCAGATCCGCGGTGCGCTCCTGCAGCACAGCGCGCCAGGCAGGCTCGGCGGCGGCGGGCTCATCGTCGTCGTCGCAGCCGCTGAAGCTGCCGAAGCCGATGCCCGCCAGCTGCTGCAGAGCCCCGCACAGGCGCCAGTGGGTGAGCATGCGATCGAGCCGATAGGGGGCTTCGCCCACGTCTTCAAGCACCAGCACCGCTCCGCGTAGATCGGGAAGGTGCGGGGTGCCGAGCAGATGGGTGGCCACGGTGAGGTTGCCCACCAGCAGAGGCCCCTCGGCCACGCCGCCCTGCCATGTGGTGCCGCTCAGGGCTGCCAGGGGTTCACCGAACAGCAACCGGCGCAGGCGCTCCTGGCTCCAGGCCGGTTCACCGGCCAGGCTGGTGAGCATGGGCCCATGGATGCCACCGGGGATGCCCGCGGCCTGCCGGCTCCAGAGCAGCGATGTGACATCCGAAAAGCCCAGCAGCCACTGGCTGGGGTTGGAGGCGGGAAAGGGCTCCGGTTGCTCCAACAGGCGGGCAGAGCCCCAGCCGCCCCGCAGGCAAGCCACCAGGGGCGCTGGGCTCTGGAGATCGGCCAGGCGCTGCTGATCGGTGCCGGCCAGGTGGCCCCACTGCCGCAGCGGTTCCGGGTGTGGATCCACCTGCAGCCCCCAGGCTTCCAGCACGGCGATGCCGCCCTCCAGGCGCGCCAGGGCATCGGGTTGCAAGGCCGAACTGGCGGCCGCCAGCTGCACGCGATCACCGCGCCGCAAGGGTGCTGGCCAGGCGTTCATGCCGGCAGCGCTCCGCTGCGCCCCACCACCAAAGCCAGCAGCACCAGCGCTCCCAGCAGCACCTGATGGCGAAAGTGGAGGCCAAAGGCGGAGCGGGGCAAGGCGGGGCGTTGCAGCAGCCGGGCTTCTCGCCACCAACCGGCTGCCGCCACAAGCCAGAGCAGCCAGAACCAGCCATTCACCCCTTGCAGCGCCGCAGCCCAGGCCAGCAGCAGCGCCGCTGCCCCGTAGCAGCAGCCCACCACCACGGGGGCCCGGGCGCCCAGGCTCAGCGCGGAGCTGCGCACCCCCACCCGCGCGTCGTCGTCGCGGTCGGCCATCGCATACACGGTGTCGAAGCCGAAGGTCCACAACCAGGTGGCGAGCCACACGGCTGCCAGCGGCCAGCCTCCCTGCAGGGTTCCGCGCGCCGCCGCCCATGGAATCAGCACGGCAAATCCCCAGCAGAGCGCAAGCACCGCCTGGGGATATCCAAACCAGCGCTTGGCGGAGGGGTAGAGCAGCACCGGCGGCAAGGCCGCGATTGCCAGGCCCAGGCAGAGGCCGCGGCTGGATGCCGGCAATCCCCAGAGCACCACCGCCAGGGCCGCCATCAGGCAGAGCGCCAGCAGCGCCACAGCCGCGCCAACACTGATGCGACCACTGGCCAAGGGGCGTTCGCGGGTGCGTTCCACCTGCGGATCGATGCGCCGATCCCAGAGGTCGTTGGCCACGCAGCCTGCACCGCTCACGGCCAGGCCACCGAGCACGATCCAGCCCACCAGCACCGCCGGCGGCGGCGCCTGGGGTAGCAGCCACAAACTCCAACCCGCCGGGATCAGCAGGATCAGCCGGCCGCTCGGTTTGTCCCAGCGCAGCAGCGCCAACCAGGTCTGCAGCGGTGCCAAGCGGCCAGGAAACAACGTGGGGCAAACCCTAGGGCTGCCGGGGCGGTGAGCAGCAGTGCGAAAGTGGCGCAGCGCGAGAGGCGATGGCCGCGTGAGCGAGGCACCCAGCCGCTCCATCGGGAGCTCCATTCGCCCCGTGGCGGGGATTGATATCGGCACCAATTCGATTCACCTGCTGGTGGCAGCGGTGGACACCGAATTGCGCACCTTCTCGGTGATCCTCACGGAGAAATCCACCACGCGGCTGGGGGAGCGCGACCCGGAAACCGGTGATCTCTCACCGGATGCGATCGAGCGGGCCTTCACCACCCTGCGCCACTGCCGTGAGCTGGCGGCCAGCCATGGCGTGGATCCCGGCGATGTGGTGACGGCGGCCACCAGTGCGGTGCGCGAGGCCCCGAACGGCCGCGATTTCCTGCAATCCATTCAGGAGCAGCTGGGCCTGGAGGTGGATCTGGTGAGCGGCCCGGAGGAGGCCCGCCTGATCTACCTGGGGGTGCTCTCCGGCATGGCCTTCGGCGATCAGCCCCATCTGATCCTCGATATCGGCGGTGGCTCAACCGAATTAGTGCTGGCCGATGGCCGGGATGCCCGTGTGCTCACCAGCACCCGTGTGGGCGCAGTGCGCCTGCAGCGGGATTTTGTGCGGGAGGAGCCGCTGCCTGCCAAGCGGGTGGAGTTCCTGCGGGCCTTCATCCAGGGGGCTCTCGAGCCGGCGGTGTTGCAGGTGCGTCAGCAGCTCCAGGCCGGCGAACAGCCTGTGATGGTGGCCACCAGCGGCACCGCCATGGCCATCGCGGCCTTGGCCGCCGCTGAGGATCCACGCCCGCCCCTGCGCATGCAGGGCTACCGGGTGAGCCGGCAACGGCTGGATCAACTGGTGAATCGCCTGCTCACGCTCACGCCGGCCCAGCGGCGCGCGCTGCCTGCGCTGAATGAGCGCCGCGCCGAGATCATCGTGCCCGGCGCGCTGATCCTGCAGACGGCGATGGACATGCTCGGTGCCAAGGAGCTGGTGATCTGTGAGCGGGCCCTGCGGGAAGGGCTGATCGTGGATTGGATGCTGCGCAACGATCTGATCGTGGATCGCTTTGCCTTCCAGAGCAGCATCCGCCAGCGCACCGTTCTGCACCTGGCTCAGCGCTACAAGGTGGATGTGCCGCGGGCGGAGCGTGTGTCGGCCTATGCCCAGAGCCTTTACAGCCAGAGCCAGGGGCTGCTGCACAGTGATGACGGCAGTGGGCGCCAGCTGCTCTGGGCGGCAGCCATGCTCCACAGCTGCGGCCAGCACATCAATACCGGGGCTTATCACAAGCACAGCTGGTATCTGATTCGCCACGGCGAACTGCTCGGCTATTCCGATAGCGAGCACCTGATGGTGGCGGCGATTGCCCGCTACCACCGCCGCTCACTGCCGAAAAAGCGGCATGAGTCGTGGCAATTGATCGAAGGGCGCGAGCAGCGCCGCACGGTGGCCTCCATGGCTCTGCTGCTGCGCCTGGCGGTGGCGCTGGATCGCAGGCCCGAGCCTGTGTTGGCAGGCCTTCAGTTGCGGCGCGATGGCGACAACCGCTGCTCGATCCGGTTGGAGCCGATGCAAGCAGGCCAGGATCTCAGCCTGGAGCGCTGGAGCCTGGCGGCCTGCGCCGCTGCCGTGGAGGAGGCGATGGGGGTGCGGCTCAGCGTGGAGGAGCGCTGAAGCTCACCCAGCGGATCTGATCGATGCTGCCGAGGGGTTTGCCCTTGGCCTCGCCCTGGCTCACCACCACCAGATCAGGGCGGCC
>VGPP01000129.1 GCA_016882585.1 Cyanobacteria bacterium M_surface_7_m2_037 | reverse complement strand
TTAAGATTTGCTTCCGATTCGCGTCGCGGACGTTCATCCCGCGGAAGCCTGTTGCCCATCGCCCTTCTGTTGCCCGCCCTGCAGCTGCTCCACCCCATGCCCGGGGTGATCACCCAGGGAGTGCGAGAGGGCCATCCCGCCATTGATATCGCCTGCATCACCGGCACACCGGTGCGGGCCGCCCACGACGGTCAGGGCTCGGTGCGGCGCAGCTACACCCACGGCACCACCTTCGAGCTGCGGGGTGCCGATGGGCTGGAAACGAGCTACAGCCATCTGCACACAGCCATGCCGGCCGGGCACTACAAGCGCGGCGATCAGATCGGCACCTGCGGCAACACCGGGATCTGGAGCAGCGGGCCCCACCTCCACTTCGAATCCAACCGCCCCGAGCTGCTGGGCTCGCTGATCCAGGAGGAGGCACCCACCACGTTGCCGATCGCCCAACCCAAGCCTCCTTTCGCCATCGGCGGCTCGCCAGAGGCCATCAAGCCGCGGCCATGATGCGCGCCTGATCCCGAGCCATCCGCTGTGGCTGAACCCGATTGAGCAGGCTGGCCACCATCTGGGCCATCTTTCAAGGGCTGCTGCTTGAGGCGCTTCCCTTTCTGCTGATCGGCGTGCTGATCGCAGGGCTGGCCCGCTGGATCGCCCCGGGAGGCCGCTGGCTGCAGCGCTTACCCAGCCAGCCGCTGCTGGCTCCGCTCACCGGCGCCGCCCTGGGCTTTGCCCTGCCGGCCTGCGAGTGCGGCAATGTGCCGGTGGCGCGGCGGTTGTTGGCCGGCGGCGCTCCGCTGGGCTCCGCCTTGGGCTTCCTCTTCGCGGCGCCGGTGCTCAATCCGATCGTGCTGGCCAGCACCTGGGCCGCCTTTCCCGATCAGCCCTGGCTGCTGGCGGCACGGCCCCTGGCGGCTCTCGTGCTGGCCCTCGCCCTCTCGGCCTTATTGCAGCAATGGCCGGAAAGCCAGCTGCTCGAGCCGGCCCTTCTGGAAGAACGGCGCCTCAGCCAGCCTTTGGCTGAAGTGGGGCTGCTGGAGCGGCGCAGTGGTCTGGTGGGGGCCTCCCCAGCAGCAGCACCGCCGCCCCAAGAACGCCCAAGCCTGGCCACGGTGCTGGAGCACAGCAGCCGTGAATTTCTCGATCTGGCAGGGCTGCTGGTGCTCGGCAGTGCGCTGGCAGCCGTGGTGCAAACCCTCCTGCCGCGCACCTGGTTGCTGGCGGTGGGCGGTGCTCCCACCATCTCTGTGCTCAGCCTGATGCTGATGGCGGTGGTGGTGTCGGTGTGCTCCAGCGTGGATGCCTTCCTCGCCTTGGGCTTTGCCGCGCAGATCACCCCCGGCGCCCTGCTGGCCTTTCTGGTGCTGGGGCCCGTGGTGGACCTGAAGCTGCTGGGCCTGTTTGGTGTGGTGCTGAAGCCGCGGGCGATTGCGCTCACAGCGGCGGGGGCCTGCGTGGTGGTGCTGCTGATCGGCCAATGGGTGAACCTGTGGCTGCTTTGATCCGCCCACTGGCCCTGGCCCTCTGGGGTGCGGTGCTGCTGGTGAGCACCCTCACCGGCCGGCTCGAGCTACTGCTGCGCGGGGTGTTTCATCCGCTGGTGGGGCTCAGCGGTGTAGTGCTACTGGCGATTGCGCTGCAGCAGGCCCTGCAGGGCCGGCGCGAGCGGCGCTGGAACCGCAGCTGGGCCTTGAGCGGCCTGCTGGCGATCGCGGTGCTGCTCCTACCGCCCAATCCTTCCTTCAGCGATCTGGCCTCCAACCGCAACAGCGATCTGGGCAGCGAAGTGGAGCTTGATTTCCTGCTGCCGCCAGGCCAGCGCAGCCTCACCGACTGGGTGCGCCTGCTGCGCAGCCAACCCGACCCGCAGCTGTACAACGGCGACCCCGTGCGCATCAGCGGTTTTGTGCTCACGCAGCCGGAGGGTCCGCCGCAGCTGGGCCGCTTGCTGGTGCGCTGCTGCCTGGCGGATGCCACACCGATTGGGCTGCCGGTGCGCTGGCCCGCTGGCTTCCAGCCGCAAACCGATCAATGGTTGGCCATCGAGGGAACAATGGGCCTCGAACGCATCGCCGGCCAAGAGCGCAGCGTGGTGTTGCCCGATCGCATCCGCCCGATCGCCAGGCCCGCCAGGCCGCTGGAGCCATGAACACCGCAGCGCGACTGCTCGCGGGGGGAGTGCTGCTGGCCCTACTGCAGCAGCAGCTGTTGCTGCGCCGCCCCCCAAGGCTTCTGGAGCTGCAATCGAGCACCGCCAGTTCCGGCCCGGCAGCCCTCTCCCTGCGCTTCAGCCGCCCGATGGATCGCACCAGCCTGGCCATGGGCAGCCAGCTGCAGCCGCCCCTGCCCCATCAATGGCTGGGCGAATCCAACCCTCTGCGGCTGCTGCTCAACGCGAATCAACCGATCACGGGCGCCATCCAGTTGCTGATCAGCGGGCTGGATCAACGGGGCCTGGCGCTGCGGCCGCAACGCTGGACCTGGGACCCCAGGCCACGGCTCCTGGCCGTCACGCCCCAGGGCAGCGGTGAGCAACTGCAGCTGCTCCAGCGCGATGGCAGCTGGCAAGCGCTCACCCCGGTGTTCGAGCGCATCACAGCGGTCACGCCGCTGGGCGATGGTTCCGGCATTGCCCTGGCCAGCCGCAACGATCAAGGCGAACGGCTCTGGCTGCTGCCACTGGCGCAAAGCGCGCTGCAGCGCGGCCACCAACCGGCCCCCAACGCGGTGAAGCCTGGCCCGCTGCAAGCACTGCTGCCCGATCCCCTGATCTTTGCCCACCTGAGCAGCAACCAGCGCGGCGAGCTGCTGGTGCAGTGGAGCTCCCAGGCCCTGGGCCGCTCGATCACCAGCTTCTGGCCGCGCAAGGGCCAACCGCAGCAGCTGGAGCTGGAAGCCTCCGGCCCGATGCAGCTGCTGCCCGAGGGTGGTGCGCTGGTGATCCCCGAGCTGGAGGGGCTGAGCCTGCGCAACCTGCCCGGCCGGCCCGAGCGCCGCCAGCTGCTGCCCGGCAGCCGCGATCTGAGCAGCTTCTGCCCGGTGAGCGGGCGGGCGCTGCTGGTGCGGCACTGGCCTGATTTCCGCCGGTCGCTGGAGCTGGTGGAACCCGGCCAGCCGCCTCGCCAGCTGTGGCTGGGGGCTGATGCGGTGCTGAGCACGGCCTGCGATCGCGGCGGCGAACGGGTGTGGCTGCTACTGAGCCATTGGCGCGATGCCCAGCGCAGCCGGCTGCTGGAGATCAACCGGCAGGGGCAGATCGTGCGCTCGCGGGATCTCACGGGCTGGGAGGTGGAGCCCGGCGTGCCGATGGCCTACGACCCCACGCGGCAGCAGCTGCTGCTCACCCTGCGGCAACAGGGGCGCCAGGATGCCCAGCCCGTGTTGATCCCTGTGCAAGATCTGGAGCTCCGGCCGCTGGCGAAAGCGGTGCGGCAGGCCCTCTGGCTACCGCCGGGCTAATTGCAGCGGCAACAGCAGCAGGCACAACACACCAATCAGCGGGCCCGGCGGCAGGTTGATCCAGGGCTGGATTGCCAACACCAGGCCTCCTCCGCTGAGCAGCATGCCCAGCAGTGCCGATCGCCACAGGGCCTGGCGCAAGCTGGTGGCACCCGGAAGCGCCAGTAGGGCCGGAGCGCCCATCAAGCCGATCACCAGCACCACGCCCACAGCCGTCATGGCACTCACCACGGTGAACGCGGTAACCAGGGTGAGCAACAACCGCAGGCGCCGCACCGGCAGCCCAGCACTGGTGGCACCGAGAGGATCGACCCCCAGATAAACGTAGTGGTGATAACGCCACACCAGCAGCAGCAGCATGGCCGCGAGGGCCAACACGCTGCGCGCCAGGTCGACGGGTGCCGCAGCCAACAGATCGCCGAACAGCACGGCCTCCAGATCCACGCGGATGCCCAGCAGGGGAATCAGGAGCACCCCAAGCCCCAGGAAGCCCGCCAACACGGTGTTCAGCACAGCTTCATCGCCCGGCTGGCCAGGGCGTGAGGCGCTGCTGAAGCGCTCCGCCAACAAGGCACCCGCCAGACCACTGATCACACCACCCACACCCGGATCGATGCGGAGCGCCACCGCCAGGGCCAGCCCGGGCAGCACGGCATGCGACACCAGGTTCACCAGAAACAGGCGCCGCTGCACCAGCAGCACGGTGCCCGTGAGCGGACAAAGCCCACCCACCACCAACGCCACCGCGAGCGGCAGCAGCCACCACACCTGCTCCATAGGATCAGGGCCCCCGCCCCACTGGTTCGGCCATGCCCTCCCAGGTTGCCGCCTCAGGCGATCGCCAGCAGCTGCTGCTGGAGCAACTGAAGCTGGCCGATCGGGAACTCTCCGGCCAAGACCTGCACGCCCTGCTGCGCCAGAGCCCCCAGGCGATGGGACTCGCCACGGTGTACCGGCACCTACGCCAGCTGCAGCAGCGGGGCCTGATCCGCTGCCGCCATCTCCCCAGCGGCGAAGCCCTGTTCGCACCGGTGGCGCGCGATGAACACCACCTCACCTGTGTGGATTGCGGCACCTCCCTGGTGCTGGAGCACTGCCCGATGCACAACGTGCAGCTGCATGGCGATCAGGCGGAAGGGTTCCAGCTGCTGTTCCACACCCTGGAGTTTTTCGGGTTGTGCCGCAACTGCCAGGAACGCCAGAGCGCCTAACCGCAGCAGTGGTTGCCCACCCGCAGATCGCCCAGGGCCTGGCGCACCTGCTGGGGCGTGCC
>VGPP01000128.1 GCA_016882585.1 Cyanobacteria bacterium M_surface_7_m2_037 | reverse complement strand
GAGGGCTACACCGCCCTGCGTTCCGGCGTGATGGATGGCATGTTTCGCTGCAATGCCCCCTGGCAGCGCGTGTTGGAGCTGGCGGCTGCGCTAAACAGGTAGCCGTTACGCCACCTGGCTATGGCCTCGGAGATCTTCGGCACTGCAGCGCTGTTCTGGGTTCTGATCCCCATTGGTCTGGTGGGTGGTGCGCTGCTGCTCAAGCTCCAGGGCGATAGCTGAGCTCGGGCTAGGCCCCAAATTTCGGCTTGGAGCGCGACCCAGCAGGCACACCACTAGGCTCGTGCCTCGCTGAACAAGCCTCATGCAGGTGCTGGTGATCGGTGCTACGGGCACGCTGGGCAGGCAGATCGCCCGCCAGGCCCTTGATGCCGGCCACCAGGTGCGCTGCATGGTGCGATCGCCTCGCAAGGCGGCCTTCCTGCAGGAGTGGGGCTGTGAGCTCACCCGCGGCGACCTGCTCGAGCCCGACAGCCTCGATTACGCCCTGGAGGGTCAGGAGGCTGTGATCGATGCCGCCACGGCCCGGGCCAGTGATCCCGGCAGCAGCTACGACACCGACTGGACCGGCAAGCTCAACCTGCTCAATGCCTGCGAGCGTGCTGGCGTGAAGCGGTTTGTGTTCGTGTCGCTGCTGGGCGCTGAACAGCACCGCGACGTGCCCTTGATGGATATCAAGTACTGCACCGAGCAGGCGCTGATCCAGTCCGACTTCGACTACACAATCCTGCGCTGCGTGGCCTTCATGCAGGGCCTGATCAGCCAGATCGCCATTCCGGTGCTGGAAAACCAAACGGTGTGGGTGAGCGGCACCCCAACGCCGATCGCCTACATGAACACCCAGGACGTGGCCCGTTTTGCGGTGGCGGCCCTCACCCGCAGCGAAACGATCCGCAAGGCCTTGCCTGTGGTGGGTCCCCGCGCCTGGAGCACCGGTGAAATCACCCAGCTCTGCGAGAAATACTGCGGCAAGAGCTCGCGGGTGTTCCGCGTGCGGCCCTTCCTGCTGCGCCTGATGCAGGGTGTGGCGTCGTTCTTTGAGCCGGCCGTGAACGTGGCCGAACGCCTCGCCTTCGACAAGGTGATCGGAGGTGGTACCCCCCTCGATGCACCGATGGAGGAGAGCTACGCGGCCTTTGGCCTTGATCCAGCCGACACCACCAGTCTCGAGAGCTACCTGCGCGAGTACTACGACACCATCCTCAAGCGCCTGCGTGAGATGGAAGCCGATCTCGACAAAGACGCGAAGAAAAAGCTGCCCTTCTGAGGATTTTCACGGATGGCACCAGATGTGGTGCGCCTGTACTATTGATTGAAGTGATGGCGCCTGCGGCGCAGTGGATATGGGGATTGCGCAAACCAAAAACCTGCAGCGTCGCCTTGGCGTGTTGGAGCAGGAAGCGGTGGAGGAGATCACCCGCGCCTGCGGCAACGAGCTCTGGCAGAGCGTGGGCTTCGATGCGCTCGACAGCCTCACCGATTCCGACCGCCGCGCCAGGGCCAACTACTACTACGGGCAGTTGCAGGTGGTGCGTGAGCTCAAAGACGCGCTCGGCTGAAGCCAAGCCGCCTTACCCGCCGCCACCACCCTGGCCAGACTTTCCACCACCTGCCCGTCCGCCCCGGCCCGGTGAGCGCCGCAGCAACGCCTGAAGGCGGCGCTCTTCCTGCGGTGATACCGCTCTCCATTGGCCTGGCTCCAGGCCCTCGAGGCTCAGCTGCGGCTCGCCATCCATCAGATCGATGGCGACCCGCAGCAGCCTCAGGGTAGGGAGCCCGACGGCGGCCGTCATACGCCGCACCTGCCGGTTGCGGCCTTCGCGGAGCTCGATCGCCAGCCAGCTGGTGGGAATCGCTTTGCGTTCGCGGATCGGTGGATCCCGAGGCGGCAGGCTTGGCTCGGCGATGCAGCTGGCCCGTGCCGGCAGGGTGCGTTGCCCCTGAATCACCAGCCCCTGCTCGAGCTGCGCCAACTGCTCGGGGCTGGCGATGCCTTCCACCTGCACCCAGTAGCGGCGCCAGTGGCCCCAGGCTGGATCGGTGAGCCGTTGCTGCAGGCGTCCGTTGGCGGTGAGCAGCAACAGGCCTTCACTGTCGGCATCCAGTCGGCCAGCGGCGTAGACATCGGGCACCGGGATGTGATCGGCCAGGCACCCCCAACGGCTCCCCGGCTCAGGGGTGAACTGGCTCAGTACCCCGTAGGGCTTGTGGAACAGCAGCGTGCTCAGGAGGCCTGACGCGCGCGCCACAGGTTCACCACCCCAATGGAGATCAGCAGCAGGCCCAGATCCATCGACACAGGAGGCAGGACCATCGAAACCTTGCTCAGTTGGGCTTTGTGAGGGCCGACCCTAGCGGTTTAAGGGCGCGAACTAGACTGATCCAAGCAGTACGACTTTTCAGCGGCAGCGACGCATGATCGAGACCTCCGGCGTGATCGAGAAGGAGCAGGGCAACGGGTTCTACCTGGTCACCCTCGAGCAGCCTGCAGGCCACCAATGCCTCTGCCGGGCCGCTGGAAAGCTCACCAAGTTCCGCATCAAGCTCCTCGCCGGTGACAAGGTGCTGGTGGAGATCAGCCCTTACGACCTCAGCCGCGGCCGCATCACCTATCGCGAGCGCAACGCAGCCGCCGGTGGCCCCCGCCCCGGTGGCAACCGCCCCGGCGGCCCCCGTCGCCGCTGATCACCTTCTCATCGCCTTCTTGGCGATCACCGAATGCAACACGTCGGCCATCCACGGCTGACGTGGCTTGGCTACAGCGGCCCTGGAGGTTGATCCCGGGGCTTTTTGGTGTCGGGCCTGTTGTGTTTACGGGCCGTTCGGCTGATCTGTGATCATTCGGCTGCGCTGGGGTCATCGGGCGCAGATTCGGCGCCTTCAATCAGCCCGTCCCGCTTGTCCCGTCCCACTAGCCCCGCGGGGCGGGTGAGTGAGGCGGGTGAATGGATTCGCGCAGCTGTCCAGTTCCGGATATCCATGGATATCCGGAACTGGACAGTGTTGAAACCCTCTCCAGGCGGCCTCTCTCAGACGGCCTTCCCCAGTGGACCTTTGCCTGCGGTTCAGGCCACGGCGGCGCCGAGGAGCTGTTCGATCGCGGCCTTGAACTCGCTGCGTTGCTTCACGCCGCGGAACTGTTGCTTGAGTTCCTTCTGGAAGAACAGCTGCACGGTGGGGGTGCCGGTCACGCCCGCTTGCTGGGCGATCTCCTGTTCGGCTTCGATGTCGATCTCCACGCCTTGGGCACGGCCGCCGAGCTCCTCTAGTACCCGCTTGAGCTGCGGTTTGAGCACGTGACAAGGCCCGCATGTGGGTGAGGTGTACACCACCAGCAGGGGCTTGTCGCTGTCGTGATACAGCTTGCGCAGGGCGTAGCTGCCCTTTTGCCAGAGGGCGTTGGGGTCGAAGTTGGCCTCGTCGCACATGGGGGTGCGCTTCACCTTGCCTACTTCGGCGGGCTCCACGGGGGTCTGGCTCATGGTGACCGCCAGGTGGTGATGGGTGAGCCAGCGCTCGGCCGCCAGGGCTGCCTGGCAGCCGCTGCCGGCAGCGGTGATGCCTTGCCGCCATTCGGCATCGGCCACATCGCCGGCGGCGAACACGCCCTCCAGGCTCGTTTCAGGCCGACCAGGTTTGGTTACCAAGTAGCCACGACCATCCACCTCCAGTTGGCCGCGCACCAGGCGGGTGTTGGGGGTGTGGCCGATGGCGTAGAAGAGGCCGCGCACGGGCACCTGTTCGGAGCCGCCGCTGCCATCGGTGGCCACCAGCTCGATGGCCTCCAGCCACTCTCCGCCGCTGCAATCGCGGATCTGGCGATTCCAGTGCACGGTGATGTTGGGGTTGGCCAGCACCCGATCAGCCATGGCCTTGCTGGCCCGCAGCTGGCCGGAGCGCACCACCAGGTGCACGCGGCTGCCGTATTTGGTGAGGTACACCGCCTCCTCGCAGGCGGAGTCGCCGCCGCCCACCACGGCTAGCTCTTCGTTGCGGAACTGGGGTGTGGCGCCATCGCAGATGGCGCAGGCGCTGATGCCCGCGTTCCAGAAGCGCCCTTCGCTGGGCAGGCCGAGGCGGTTGGCGCTGGCGCCCGTGGCCAGGATCACCGACTGGGCCTCGATGGTCTGGCCATCGGCCTGGATGCGGAAGGGGCGCTGCGACAGGTCGATACTGTCGGCATCGGCCTCCACCAGGCGGGTGCCCCAGCGCACGGCCTGGGCCTTGAGCCGATCCATCAGATCCGGGCCGAGGATGCCGTCGGGGAAGCCGGGGAAGTTCTCCACATGGGTGGTGGTCATCAGCTGACCACCTGGGATGCCGCCGTCTTGGAAGCCTGTGATCACCACCGGCCGGAGATTGGCGCGGGCGGCATAGATGGCCGCGGTGTAGCCGGCCGGGCCCGAGCCCACGATCACCACGTTTTCAACAGAAGCGCCCGTCGCGGCGCTGGCAGCGGCTTCAGTCACGGCTTAAGCGGATCGACTTCGCTTAAGAGCGTAGCGCTGCTGTTTCGGCCTTGGCGGGACTCGGCCGCCGCGCGGACCGGGTGTCCCAAAAGGCTTGACGCCCGGCTCGATTGACGTCCAAGTCAAAAGCCTTTAGGTTTTCTTTAGATTTCCAGGAGTCCGTCGCTCTCGCTGCTGTCGCTTGATTTCTTCAGTTCGTTGAAATCAGGAACCATCAGCACCTGCTCGGCCATCAGCTCAGGGTGCTGGTCCACGCAGAGGATCCACTCCCT
>VGPP01000127.1 GCA_016882585.1 Cyanobacteria bacterium M_surface_7_m2_037 | reverse complement strand
GGCCTGCGGAAGCGCAGCTGGGCGTAATCGCCTTTGATCACCAGCACTTCAGCAGGGCCTTCAAAGATGTAGTCGGGCGCCACGGTGTCGCTCGCCTGCGCTTCGAGGCTGTTGGCGTAGGCGTTGCGGTTCACCTTCACCAGGCTGCCCTTTTTGATGGTGCTCTTGGCTGCGGCTTCGGGTGCTGCCGCGGGCGTTTCAGCCATGGCGTTGTGGCGTGCTGCCAGGCAGGCTAGAGCCCGCTCCTCGCTCCTGGTTTTGTGCCCCCCAGCCTGGCGCTGCTGCTGGTGCTCTTCGGCGGCCTGCTGCTGCTGGCCCTCTTCCTCGACGACATCGCCTCTCAGATCCGCATGCCCGGCATCCTGCTGGTGCTGGTGCTCGGCTTGTTGATCGACAACAACATCCATGCCGGGCCTGATCAGCCGGCGGCGCTGCTCAATCTGGCCCAGGCCGATCAGCTGGCCCAGGTGGCGTTGGTGTTGGTGCTGTTTTTCGGGGGGCTTGCGGCCAACTGGCAGCAGATGCGGCAGGTGCTCGTGCCCTCGATGCGCCTGGCCACCCTGGGTTCCCTGCTCACGGCTGCAGCCTTGGCGCTGGTGGTGCTGCTGACGCAGCACCTCCCTTGGAGGCATCACGCCCTTGGGGTGGCGGGTGCCCTGTTTATCGGGGCCATGTTTTGCAGCACCGATGCCTCGGCCGTGCTCACGCTGCTGAGGCCGCTACGGAACCGCCTGCCCCTGCGCTTGCTCGATCTGCTCGAGTGCGAGTCCGGGTTCAATGACCCCATCGCGGTGGTGCTGGCCGGCCTGGCCATCGCCCTGCCTCACAGCCAAGACACCGCCATCGCGCCGCTGCTGGTGGAGGTGGTGCGGCAGTTTCTGTTGGGGGCCTTTATCGGGTTCCTTGGGGGCAAGGCAGCGGAGCTGCTGCTGGGTCGCCGCCGCCACCCCCTCAACCTGAGCCAGGTCACGGTGATGGCCCTGGCGGCGCTGATGTTGATGGCGGGCGGCAGCAGCCTGGTGGGCGCGAGCCCTCTGCTGGCCGCTTATGTGATGGGTCTGGTGCTCGGCAACAGCGACGAGGTGGATCAAGAACAGCTGGAAGCCAGCCAGGCCGGCTTTGCCAAGTTGGCCGAGCTGATGTTGTTTCTCTGCCTCGGCCTGGTGGTGCAGCCCACCGATGTGGTGGAACTGCTGCCCACGGCGCTGTTTCTGCTGGTGGTGCTGTTGCTGGTGCGCTGGTTGGTGGTGGAGCTGTTGCTGCTGCGCTCAGGCTTCAGCCGAGCCGATTGCCAGTTCACGGCGCTGGCGGGCTTGCGCGGGGCCGTGCCGGTGGCCATTGCCCTTCAGGCCGCTGCTTCCGATGTGCCCTGGGGTGATGCCATGCCTGCCTTTGCGCTGGCCGTGGTGTTGCTGGGGCTGGTACTGCAGGGTTCGCTGCTCAGCCCTGTGGCGCGGCGCCTCGGCCTGGTGGGCAGCGCCCATCCCTAGCGTTGCCCGGTGAGCTGGAGCCGAGCGCGTGCGGATTCTGTTGGTGGGGTGCAGCGGCTTTGTGGGCCGCGCCCTGGTGCCTCAATTGCTGGAGGCGGGCCACAGCCTCACCCTGGTGAGCCGTGCCCCGCAGCCGTTGGCGGCCGTGCAACACCCGCAGCTGCAGCGGCTCCAGGCTGATCCAGCCAACGCCGCCAGCTGGCAGCAGCCGGCGCTGCAGCAGGCCCTCGCCCAGGCCGAGGCGGTGGTGAACCTCGCCGGTGAGCCCATCGCCGAGAAGCGTTGGACGCCCCAGCACCTGCAGCTGCTCCACAGCAGCCGGATCGACACCACCCGTGCTCTGGTGGCCGCCATGGCCGCTCTGCCGGAGGGCCAGCGCCCGGGTGTGCTGATCAATGGCTCGGCCATCGGCTACTACGGCACCAGCGCCAGCCAGGAGTTCAGCGAATCCAGCCCCGCTGGCGGCGACGTGCTCGGCCGGCTGTGTGCGGCCTGGGAGCAGGAAGCTCAGGCCGCAGCTGCGTTCTGCCGCGTGGTGATCCTGCGCATCGGCATCGTGCTGGGCGGCGATGGTGGTGCCCTCGGAAAGATGCTGCCCGTGTTCCGCATGGGCTTCGGCGGGCCCATCGGTGATGGCCAGCAGTGGATGAGCTGGATTGCCCGCCCCGACCTCTGCCAGCTGATCAGCACCGCCCTCGCCGATGGCGCCTACAGCGGTGTGTACAACGCCGTGGCGCCGCAGCCCTGCAGCATGGCCGCCTTTGCCGCAGCCTTGGGGCGTTGCCTCGGGCGCCCCAGCCTGCTGCCGGTGCCTGGCCCCCTGCTGCAGCTGTTGCTGGGCGATGGCGCCAAGGTGGTGCTGGAGGGCCAGAAGGTGCTGCCCAAGCGCCTGGAGCAGCAGGGCTTTGCCTTCCGCTACGGCGAGCTCAGCGCTGCACTCGCTTCTGCCACCAGTTGAGCGCCCAGCCGAGCACACCGCTGAGGATCGCGGCCCCCATCAGCAGGCCGATCGCCGGGGTGAACAGCGGCTCCCACAGCCGCTGAAACCAATCCAGGGGTGTTTCGATGCCGCGGCTGTGGCACAACACCGCCACGCCAAACCAGATCGCCCCGGCGATCACCACAAACACATCCACCACCAGCAGGGTGTCGATCCAGCCTTTGAGGCGCTGGCCGAGGGGCAGGGCGCTGCTGCTGGGTTCAGCCATCCAGGTGGGTGTGCAGATCGGCGGCCATCCTGGCGGCCCCGCCGCCGCTGCCGATGCGCTCCATCCCCAGTTGTTGCAGCTCGCTGCGCCAGCGCGTGTCGTGCAGCAGGCGCTCCAACAGCTGCTCCAGCTGATCGGCCGTGGCATCGAGCTGGGCATCGCTGCCCGGATCACCGCCGGCGCAGAACACACCCGGCCCCAGCAGCCGCCGCTGCGCTTCGGCGAAGTTCTCGGTGAATTGCGGCCCTTCACCCACCAGCTGCAGCACGGGCTTGCCCAGCCCCACGCATTGCTCGGCAGCAGTGCCGGTCATCGAGAGCAGCAGATCGCACTGCTGCACCACCGCCGCAAAGCGTCCCCATTCGAGCTGGAGCAGCAGGGGCCCCCGCTGCAGGCAACAGCGTTCATCGCCTTCGAGTTGAAGCTTCCACCCGAGCCGGCTGGCCAGTGGTGCCACTTCCTGCGGGGTGAGTTTGCCCACCAGGGCTGCATGCAGCCCCAGGCGCTCGGCGGGCCTGAGCGCTTCTGGTAGCCGCTCCAGCACCCGCAGCATCAGCTCGAGGTTGTGCAGCGCTTCCGGCAGGCGGCTGCCCGGCAGCAGCCCCAGCCGTTGCACGGGTGTGCCCTGCAGCGGCTCGCTGGGGCTGAGGGCGCCATCGAAGAAGGGATTGCCGAGGAAATGCACCGGCCGCTGCAGCTGGCCGGTGAGGTCGGCGCCGGTGAGGGCATCGCGGCTGTAGATGGCGCGGGTGCGCCGCCCCCGCAAGCAGGGCGCGCAGGGCCAGGGCAGCCGCAGCTTGCCTTCGTAGTGGCTGGAGTAAGCCACCAGGTAGGTGGCTGTGGGCCGCCCGCTCAGCCAGGCTGCGATCACGGGAATCACATCCCCCACCACCAGGATCAGCCGGTAGCGGCGGGCGATGCGCAGCAGCAGCAGCAGCCGGCTGAGCAGATAGAGGATCTGGCCTTGCACCACTTCGGTGATGCGGCCCCAAACGCTGGTGTAACCCAGTCCGCCGGTGCTGTATTCGCGGGTGCGGCCGCGCACGCGGATCCCTGCCTGGCTGTAGGCGCGCCCATGGCCCACCAGGGGCAGGGCTTCCACCGCCAGCCCTCGCTGTTGCAGGGCCTGGCCAATCAGCGCACCGCTGAGATCTTCGCCATGGCCGTTGCTCAGCAGCAGGATCGGCCGGGGATCGCTGCCGGGCGGCTTCAACCCTTGAGCCAAGCCTGCACCTTCTGCAGGGCCTGCCAGTCGGGGCGGCGGGCCAGGCCATCCGCGATCGAGCCATCCAGCTCTTCAGCCAGTTCCGGTGCCATCGCCCGCACGCGCAGCACCCACTCGATGTGTTCACGCACGCCTTTGGCGTTGGTTTCCAGCATCGCCAGGCTGAGGTTGATCCGCGCCTGGGGGTCCTGGGGATTGAGCTTCACGGCGTTGCGGGCCGAGCGCAGCGCCACCTGGGGTTGGTTGTCGAGCAGCTGCAGCCAGGCCAGGCAGGTCCACCCGGCCGAGAGCCGCGGCTCCTGCTGGGTGATCGTGAGGAAGCTGTCGATCACCTCCGGCAGCGGCGCGCCTTCTTGGTAGCGCTGCAGGGCCTGCTCAAACAGCGAGGGGGCTTCAGCAACGGCGTCGGTCATGGGGTGGCAGCAGGCCTGGTCGTGCCCTCAGATTCGCACCCGGGCGGCTCAGGCCATGGCTCACACCGCAAACGAGCTGCCGCAGCCGCAGGTTTGGGTGGCGTTGGGGTTGGTGAAGTTGAAGCCGCCGCCGATCAGGGCGCTGGAGAAATCCAGCTGCATTCCATAGATGTAGAGCAGGCTCTTGGGATCGCTCACCACGGTGAAACTGGGCGCGCCGGCCGGTTCGTAGATGTAGCGCTCGTCGTCGGCCTGGATGTCGGCTGCATCGATGAAATCCATCGTGTAGCTCATGCCGCTGCAGCCGCCGGAGCGCACGCCCACCCGCAGCACCTTGCCGTCGCCCTGGGCGGGCAGCAGCGTGCCCAGCTGCTTCATCGCCGATTCGGTGATCAGGATGCCCTTGCCGTCACGGCCGGTGTGGGTGGCCTG
>VGPP01000126.1 GCA_016882585.1 Cyanobacteria bacterium M_surface_7_m2_037 | reverse complement strand
GCGCTGCAGCACGCCGAGATGATCAGCGGCCGCGGGCCTGCTGCCGTGCCAGATCCTTCTCGGCATCGCGCTGCTGCTTGCCCCGCCAGAACAGCTTGAGCGGTGAACCTTCAAAGCCCAGGCCTTCACGGATCTGCCGTTCCACGTAGCGACGGTAGGTGTCGCCGAACAGCTTCGGGTCGTTCACGAACAGGGTGAAGCTCGGGGGCCGGGTGGCCACCTGGGTGCCGTAGTAGATGCGGCCCTGGCGGCCGCCGCGGCTGGTGGGCGGCGAGCGCCAGCTCACCGCTTCCTGCAGCACTTCATTCACCACCGAGGTGCTCACCCGGCGGCGGTGTTGCTCCACCGCCACCGCCGCGATCGCAAAGATGCTCTGCACCCGCTGGCCGCTGAGGGCCGAGGTGAACAGCATCGGCGCCCAATCGAGGAAATAGAGCTTGGCGCGCAGCTCTTTTTCCATCGCTGGCATGGTGTGGGAATCCTTTTCAATGGCGTCCCACTTGTTCACCACCACCACGCAGGCGCGGCCGTCTTCTTCAATGCGGCCGGCGAGGCGCTGATCCTGCTCCGTCACGCCATCAAGGGCATCGATCACCAGCACGCACACATCGGAGCGCTCGATCGCCTTGAAGCTGCGGTTGATCCCGAAGAACTCAGGGCCGTAGTTCACCGAGCGCTTGCGGCGAATGCCGGCGGTGTCGAGGATTTTCCAGGTGTGGCCCTCGCGCTCGATCGTGGTGTCGATCGTGTCGCGGGTGGTGCCGCGGATCGGGCTCACGATCGCGCGCTTCTCACCGCAGATCGCATTGAGCAGGCTGGATTTACCCACGTTCGGCCGGCCCACGATCGCCAGCTGGATCGGCTCCTCACCGGTGAGCTCCTCGGTGGGGGGCAGGTGATCCACCACCTTGTCGAGCAGATCGCCGGTGCCAGCGCCGTGAATGGCGGAGATCGGGTAGGGCTCCCCCAGGCCGAGGCTCCAGAACTCGGCCGCCATCGAGAGGCCGGCCTCGGGCGATTCGCACTTGTTCACCGCCAGCAGCACCGGCACGTTGTGGCCGCGCAGCCACTCGGCGATCGCCTCATCGGCAGCGGTGAGGCCCTGCTGACCATCAGCGATCACCAGCGCCACGGAAGCCTCAGAGAGGGCGAGGTTGGCCTGCTCACGGATCTCGGGCAGGAATTCGCTGTCGTCGTCGAACACCAGGCCGCCGGTGTCCACCACCTTGAAATGGCGATCGCGCCAGTAGCCGTCTTGGTAGGTGCGATCCCGAGTCACACCGGGCTCGTCGTGCACGATCGCCTCACGGCTTTTGCAGAGGCGGTTGACCAGGGTGGATTTGCCCACATTGGGGCGACCAATGATGGCGACGACCGGCAGAGCCAAGCGGGTATCACAACAACTGTCGTGACTTGACCCTACAGGCCGGCGGAAGCGAAAAACTTTCCAACGTCGCAAGACGCGACGCAGCGAGTCTCGCTACGAGGAGGGTGTTCTCAGCCCCGCCCCCTGCGGCGGCCTGCAGCGATGGTGGAACTGATCGCCTCGATCGTGGTCGACCTCTCCGACCAGAAGCTCTACGTGTACAACCCGCAGCAGGAGCTGGTGCGCACCGTGCTGGTGAGCACGGGCAAGTCGTCCACGCCCACCCCCACCGGCAGCGCGCAGGTGTTCACCAAGCACCGCAGCGTCACCATGCGCGGCCGCACCTACGTGGCCCCGAATGTGCCCTGGGCGATGTGCATCACCGAGAACGAAATGATCTGCATGCATGGGGCCCCCTGGCAGGAGGCCGCTGGGCAGGCCTTTGGGGTGGCCCGCAGCAGCGGCTGCATCCGCATCCCCAGCCCCCATGCCCGCTGGCTGTTCGAGAACACCCCAGTCGGAACACCCGTCACCATTCAGGTGTGACAGCCCTCAGCTGATCGGTAAATCGCCCAGGTGGCCCGCCACCGGATCGGCGGGCTGCTCGCGCAGTTCGGGCAGCGGGCCGCTATCCGGCAGCGGCTCGCCTCGCTCGGCCAGGCGGGCCAGCAACCAGTTCACCGCTGTGGCCCGGCGGGTGCGGCGCGGGTAGAGCTCACCGATGCGATACCCCCCGAAGCCCAGCTGCTCCTTGAGCAACTGCTTGTGCTGCTTCGGGATCGAGCGCGTGAGCGCCACCGAGGGCGGGCGCTGGGCGATGAACTGCGGCTCGATCGGAAACGACTCCCGCCAGCTGGCGTCCGCGGCCGGGCCCGCGCTCCAGGTGCCGGAGCCATCGAGCTCGTATCCCAGGCGCGGCCAGATCAGTTCACACACGAAGCGATCGCTGGTGCGATCGGCCAGCACGGCTTCCAGCAGCGCACGGCTCAGGGGGTAGGGAACGGGGGTGGTGGCGGCTTCGGCAGGAGGCATCGGCCTGGAGTCCGACAATCGGATCACCATGATCACTGCCCTTCCACCCCTGGAGCTGGCCGGCCGCGGCACCCCCCGCGCCCTGCGCTGTCGTGTGCTGCAGTCGCCCCTGGCGGGGGTGAGCGATCGCATCTTCCGCAGCCTGGTGCGGCGCTGGGCCCCGGATGCGCTGCTGTTCACCGAGATGGTGAACGCCACCAGCCTGGAGCTGGGCCATGGCCTGATCAAGGTGGAGGAGCTCGCCAGCGAACCCGGCCCGATCGGGGTGCAGCTGTTTGATCACCGCCCGGCCGCCATGGCCGATGCCGCCCGCCGCGCCGAAGCCGCCGGCGCCTACCTGATCGACATCAATATGGGCTGCCCGGTGAAGAAGATCGCCAAGAAAGGCGGCGGCAGCGGCCTGATCCGCGACCCCGATCTGGCCGCCCGCATCGTGGAGGCGGTGGCCGCGGCCGTGGCCATCCCCGTGACCGTGAAGACCCGCCTGGGCTGGTGCGGCAGCGATGCCGATCCGGTGAGCTGGTGCCAGCAGCTTGAGGGTGCCGGTGCCCAACTGCTCACCCTGCACGGCCGCACCCGCGAGCAGGGCTTCAAGGGCCAGGCCGATTGGGATGCCATCGCCGCTGTGAAGCGGGCGCTCCGCATCCCAGTGATCGCCAACGGCGATGTGAACAGCGCCGCCGATGCCCTGCGCTGCCTCGAGCACACCGGCGCCGATGGCGTGATGGTGGGCCGCGGCACCATGGGCGCCCCCTGGCTGGTGGGCCAGATCGATGCCGCCCTCAGCGGCCGGCCGATCCCGCCCAGCCCCGGCGCCCGCGAGCGGATCGCACTGGCCGCCGAGCAGCTGCAGGCCCTGGTGGCCGCCCGCGGCGATCACGGCCTGCTGATCGCCCGCAAACACATGAGCTGGACCTGCACCGGCTTCAGCGGAGCGCCGCAGCTTCGCCACGCTCTGATGCGGGCGCCCACCCCGGCAGACGCCCTAGCGTTGCTGGATCAAGCCGCGGCCCAGCTGGATGACTGCGGAGCTCTGGCTCCCCTGGCTGCTGCTGCTGTGGCCCCTGTGGCTGAGTCGCCGGCCTGAAGCGCAGCAGCCCCTGTGGAGGCGGCGCAGCCTGCTGCTGCTGCTCGCGCTGCTCACCCTGCACTACCTGCAGTGGCGGGTGCTCCACAGCCTCAACCTGATCAGCCCGCTGGCCACGGGGCTGAGCCTGCTGCTGCTGCTGGCCGAGGGCTGGCTGCTGCTCAGCGGCCTGCTGCCGCTTTTGCTGGCCTGGCGCCGCTTCAGCGATGGCCGCCCCGAGGCCGATGCCGCCCAGGCCCGCTGGCAGGCGAGCCGCTGGCGCCCCACGGTGGATGTGCTGATTCCCACCTGCGGCGAACCGCTACCTGTGCTGGAGCGCTGCCTGCGCGCCTGCAGCCAGCTCAGCTATCCCCACCGGCAGCTCTGGCTGCTCGATGACGCTGGCCGCCCCGAACTGGAAGCCCTGGCGGCCCGCCATGGCGCCACGTACCACCACCGCCCCGAGCACCGTCACGCCAAAGCCGGCAACCTCAATGCCGCCCTGGCCCTCAGCCAGGGCGAACTGGTGGCCGTGTTCGATGCCGATTTCGTGCCTCAGCAGCACTTCCTCGAGCGCACGATCGGCCTGCTGCTCGATCCGCAGGTGGCGCTGGTGCAAACGCCCCAGCACTTCCTCAATGCCGATCCGGTGATGCGCAACCTTGCGATGGAGGCCTGGCTGCTGCCCGATGAGGAGAGCTTCTACCGCTGGATCGAACCGGTGCGCAGCGCCTGGGAGGCCGTGGTGTGCGCCGGCACCAGCTTCCTGGTGCGCCGCAGCGCCCTCACCGAGGTGGGGGGCTTCGTGGAAGCGGCCATCTCGGAAGACCTGGTAACCGGCATGGCCCTGGCCTCCCGCGGTTGGCAGTTGCGCTACATGGGCGAAAAGCTCAGCGCCGGCCTGGCCGCCGAAACGATGCTTGATTTCGTGCGCCAACGGCAGCGCTGGGCCTCAGGCACGCTGCAAGCACTGCGGTTGCCCCAGGGCCCGCTCCGCCTGCGTGGCTTGCGGCCCGGACAGCGCCTGGCCTACCTGGAAGGGGCGCTGCACTGGTTCAACACGGTGCCGCGCCTGTTGCTCCTGCTGATGCCGCTGAGCATTGGCCTGCTCGGCGTGCCCCCCGTGCTGCTCACCGACACGGCCGTTTGGGGCAAGCTGCTGCCCCTCTGGATCGCGCTGCTGCTGAGCACCGGCTGGCTGAACCGGGGCAGCCGCCATGCCCTGCTGGCGGATCTACCCGGCTGGGCCCTGGCCGTACCGCTGGCCGCCACGGTGCTGGCCAGCCTCTGGGGGCGCGTGCAGCCGTTTCGCATCACCCCCAAACACCGGGTGCACGGGCGCGGCGGCATCGCCCCCGTGCTGGCCCTGCCCCTGCTGCTGC
>VGPP01000125.1 GCA_016882585.1 Cyanobacteria bacterium M_surface_7_m2_037 | reverse complement strand
GCTGGTTCAGCGCACTGGCCCTGCTGCCTGCTCTCTCGGCCTGTGCCTCCAGCTCAGGGCCCGAAACGATCAGCCTGCCGCCGCCAGCCCCCAATCCGGCAACAGCGACCAAACCCGCTGCCGCTGCCGCCGAGCCCACCCCCGCCCCTGGTTTTACGCCGTTGCCCACGCCGCAGCAGGTGGTCAGCGAGGTGGGAGTGGGAAGGGTGGATCCGTTCGCACCCTTGCCCCCCGCAACGGGTGAAGCGGCACCCGTGTTGCCCGAGGGCTTGCGCTTCAGCGGTGTCATCCTTGCCAGCGGCAGGGCCCAGGCCCTAGTGCAGTTCCAAGGCAATGCGGGCTCGCTTGTGGTGGGCGATCAGGGTGGCCGCACCACGGATCTCCTACCCCCGGCCTGGAGAGTGGCGGCGGTGGATGTTGCTCAAGGCCGCTTAATCCTGGCGACAGGTTCTGCTCCAGGCAGCTCCAAGATCACCCTGGAGCTTTGAGTGGCCGCCCCTCCAGCGCCTGAGCGCAGGCCGCCACCAGGCCATCGAGGTCGTGGGGATCGGCCTCGGCGTCGACGCGCCCCAGCTGGCTGCGGCAGGTGTGGCTGGTTTGAGGCCCGATCGACACCAAGGCCACCCCGTCGAGTTGCTGCGCCCAGTCCGCGCCGAACTGCTGCTCCAGCAGCTGAGCGGTGTGCTGCACGGTTTTGCCGCTGCTGAAGGTGATCGCATCCACAGCGCTGGCGGCCAGGGCGGCGGCGGTGGCCGCCGGGAGCGAGTCGGGGCAGCGCGATTCGTAGGCGGCCACCTCCACCACCCGAGCACCTGCTTCCCCGAAGGCTTCCGCCAGCACCGTGCGCCCGCCGCTCTGCACCCTCGGCAGCAGCAGCCGCAGCCCCCAGCCAGACACCGGGAAGTGATCGATCAGGCTGTCGGCCACAAACTGGGGCGGCACGAAATCCGCCGGCGCACCCAGCGCTTCGAGGTGGGCGGCGGTTTTGCGGCCCACGGCGGCGATCTTCAAGCTGCGGGGCCGGCGCGCCAGGCTGCTGCCCAGCCGCTCCATCCGCGCTTCCACCGCGTCGACGCCGTTGCTGCTCGAGAGCACCAGCCAGTGGAATTCATCCAACTCGGCCAGGGCGTCATCGAGCGGGCCCCATTCATCCGGCGGCCCGATCACCAACGCCGGCAGATCCAGCACTGTGGCGCCGGCCTGCTCAAACAGGCGCCGCGCTTCGCCCAGCTGCTGCTCGGCGCGGGTGACGGCAATGGTGCGGCCCTGCAGAGGGGCGGAGTTCGGCATTCGGATCAGCCCTCCAGCTTCACCATCGCCCCGGCCTGCTGGCGCAGCTGGGCGGCTTCGCCGCTGCGGCCCTGCTGGTTGAGCAAGTCGATCGCCTGGCGGAAGCTGCTGCGGGCACCGTCGATATCGCCGCCAAGCAGGAGGGCCACCGCCAGGTTCTGGTGCGTTTCGGGATGGTCGGGCTGGAGCCGCCGCGCCTCCCTGTAGGCCTCCAGGGCGCCGGCGATGTCGCCCAGGCGGCGGCGGATCAGGCCGAGGTTGTACCAGCCCAGGCTGATTTCGGGGGCAGCGGCGGTGGCTCGCTGGCAGAGCGTTTCAGCCTCCTGCGCCTGGCCCAGTTGCAGCAGGAGGGCCGCCAGGTTGAGCCGGGCGGCGAGGCTCAGGCGCGCTGCCAGCGGCAGCGCCAGGGCTTCGCGGTAGAGGGCGACAGCCGCGGCGGGATCGCGCCCGGCTTCGGCCAGGGCCAGGTGCAGCAGCAGCTCGTAGCGCTCAGGGTGGGCATCGGCCGGGCATTGCTCCAGCCCCTGGCGCAGCAGCGTGGTGCCGCGCTCCAGGTTGCCTTCGGCCACCTCCAGGCTGCCGAGCTTGGCGCAGGCGTAGGGATCACCGGGGCGCTCCAGCAGTTCGGCCTCCATCGCCTCGCGCAGCCGCTGCGGCTTGTTGCCCTGGGCCAGCAGCTCCGGCCGGTAGCCGTCGTGCAGCAGAGCGGGTTCGGGGCAGTCGGCGATGCGCCAGTGGCTTTCCTGCTGGAGCAGGTCCGCCACGCTGTCGTCCACCATCGAGTGGTAGGCGCGGCTCCAGCGGATGGCTGGGTGGCGCCGGAACAGGCGGCTCACATTCGAGTAGGGCGATTGCACCGCGCCGCGCTCGTGGCGCAGCAGGTTGATCAGCAGCACATCCGGCTGGGCCATCAGGGCCCGCAGCGGCCCCATCGCTTCCGGCCGCAGGCGCTCATCGGCATCGAGCACCAGCACCCAGTCGCCGCTCACCCATTGGAGGGCCTGGTTGCGGGCTGGGGCGAAGTCGCCCGGCCAGTCGATCTGCTCCACGCGGGCCCCCAATGCCTTGGCCAGGGCCACGGTGTTGTCGGTGGAGCCGGTGTCCACCACCACCATCTCGTCCACGAAGCCCTGCACCGAGCGCAGGCAGTCTTCGATCTGCGCCGCTTCATCGCGCACGATCATCGAGAGGCTGAGCATGGCGGCGTTGCAGGCGGCCTGAGGCTAGTGGCAGGGCCGGGGCCAGGCTGCGCTGGCTTCAGTCGGTGAAGCCGCCCTGGCTGAAGCCTCCTTCCAGGGCATCGGCATCCAGCCCCAGGGCCTGCAGCACCACCGCCTGGGCCTGCGGCATCTGGCCTGGGCTGTAGGCCGCAGGCAGCTCCGGCGGCAGCAGCGGCCGCAGCTGCTCCCAGAGGTAGGGGCTGCCATACACCGCCAGAGCCGCCAGGCGCCCTGCCTCCAGCAGCTGCCGCACCACCTGGGGCCAGGGTTCATCGCCGCCGGCACTGCCGCGGAAGGGATTGCCACGCACTAGCAGCTGCAGCAGCACGGGGCCGTTGCCCAGGCGATCGAGGGCCAGCGGTGCATCCGGGTTACCGCTCCAGGGGCTCGGGCTGCGGCCATCGAGCAGCACGGCCTGATAGCCCTGGGCTGCAGGCCGCAGCAGCGCCGGCGCCATAGCCGGCAGCTGCGGGGCATTCAGTTGGCTGTCGAGTCGGATCAGGTTCACACCGGCCGCCGCGGCGGGCAGCGATCCGCCCTGCCGCTCGAGGCTCAGCTCCAGCAGCTCAACGGCGAGCGCCTGCTCGTCGGCGGACACCAGGCTGCTGAGCTGCTCCAGCACGGTGTGCAAAGGCTCCGATGCCTGCGGCGGGCAGCGCCGCAGCGCGGCAACACGGCGCTCCAGACTGGCTTGCACGCGGGCTTCGCTGATCCGCCCGCTCTCCACAGCCGCCGCCAAGCCCTCCAGGGCTGCCGCTGCATCCGCCGGCATCAGGATCAGATCGGCGCCGGCTTCAAACGCCAGCACGGCTGCTTCCGCCGCGCCATAGGCCTTGGTGATCGCCTCCATCACCAGCGCATCGGTCACCACCAGGCCTTGGAAGCCCAGGTCTTCCCGCAGCAGACCGGTGAGCACCGCGGGGGAGAGGGTGGCCGGATGGGTGCTGTCGAGCGCGGGCAGCTGCAGATGGGCGGTCATCACCGCGGCCACATCCGCGGCGATTGCCGCGCGGAAGGGCGGCAGCTCCACCGCCTCCAATCGATCGCGGCTGTGGGGGATCAGCGGCAGTTCCAGGTGGGAGTCGCTGCTGGTGTCGCCATGGCCGGGAAAGTGCTTGGCGCAGGCCAGCACCCCCTCGCTCTGGCAGCCGCGCACAAAGGCAGCCGCCAGGGCGCCGGCGCTCTCCGGCGTTTCACCCCAGGCCCGCACGTTGATCACGGGGTTGGCGGGGTTGTTGTTCACATCGCACACGGGCCCCAGCACCCAGTTCAGCCCCACCCGCCGCGCCTGGCGGCCGCAGCAGCGGCCGTAGCGTTCCGCCAGCTGCACGGCTCGCGCTGGATCGGCTCCATACAGCCGCCCCAGCGCGAGGGGCGGCACCAGCCAGCTGGCCCCTTCAAACCGCTGGCCCACGCCCTCTTCCACATCCGCGCAGAGCAGCAGCGTCTGCTGGGCCCAGCTCTGCAGTTGGGCGCAGCGCAGGCGCAGGTCTTCGGCGCTGCCCCCCAGCAGGATCACCCCGCCCACACCCAGCTCGAGCAGCTGCTTCAGCTCAGCATTGGTGAGCTCCCAGCGGGGATAGCGGCGCTGGCTGTCGCGGCTGAAGCCGCTGCCGCGCACCACCAGTAGTTGCGCCAGTTGGCGGCGCAGCTCAGCTGAGGTCATCGTCGAGCTGGCCGGTGCCCTCGGGGATCTCGCCCCGCTCCTGGCGCTTCTGCTCCAGCTGGTTCAGCAGCCCCAGCACCGAGGTGCCCTTTTCGATGCCCCGATCCAGGTGGAAGATCACCTCCGGGGTGCGGCGCATGTTGAGGCGGCGGCTCAATTCGCCTTTCACGTAGCCCGCTGCTGAGCGCAGCCCGGCCAGGGCTTGATCCTGCACCTCGGGGGTGCCGTACACGCTCACGAAAATCTTGCAGTGCTGCAGATCGCCTGCCACCTCCACATTGGTCACGCTCACCATCCCCAGGCTCACGCGATCGTCCTTGATCCCGTTCACCAACAGTTCGCTGATCTCACGGCGGATGGAGGCCGCCACCCGTTCAACCCGCCTGCCCTGCGCCATGCCTAGGCGATCACATCTGTGCTCACCATGGCACGCAGGATCAGACCCAGGCTCAGCAAGCCGCTCACCAGCGCTCCCACCAGCGCCACAGCCGTGACGGGATTGCTGCGCCGTTGGGCCAGCGGCTCGAGCACCGAGTTGGCCACGCCCAGGCCGAAGGCGATCAGATAGCGCGGGTAGCGCGTCACATTGAGGAAGAAATCCCGCATCGGGGCTCGGGCGCTGGCCGTTGAGTGCTGGCTACTCTGCCGCGAAAAGGGTCCGATGCTGGAGCTCCATCAGTTCCGCCACTCCGCCTTCTGCGA
>VGPP01000124.1 GCA_016882585.1 Cyanobacteria bacterium M_surface_7_m2_037 | reverse complement strand
TGGGTGAGGCTGCTGCGCTTGCCCTTGGCGCCGGCGCACAGCAGGAAGGCACCCATCGAAGCGGCCAGGCCCACGCACACGGTGTGCACGTCCGGCTTGATGTGCTGCATCGTGTCGAAGATGCCGAGACCGTCGTAGACGGAGCCGCCGGGGGAATTGATGTAGAGGTAGATGTCTTTCTCGGGGTCTTCCGCCTCCAGGAAGAGCAGCTGGGCCACGATCCGATTGGCGGATTCGGAGGTGACAGGCTCACCCAGGAAGATGATCCGCTCTCGCAGCAGACGGGAATAGATATCGAACGCCCGCTCGCCCCGGCCCGACTCTTCGATCACGATCGGGATCATCGACACAGGGGGCGCAGCAGCTGGCGGGATCCTACTGAGCTTCAGCCGAGTTCAGCGATCCTCGCGAGCTAGGGTCCCACCACGTTGATCGATGAGAACGTGGGCGAGAGCCTCACCGTTGCGGATAGCAAGCGGGCCTTCCACAGCGCTTTCCCCTATGTGATCGCGCCGATCTACCGGCGCCTGGTGGATGAGCTGCTGGTGGAACTGCACCTGCTGAGCCATCAGAAGGGCTTTCAAGCCGACGGCCTGTTTGCTGTGGGCCTCACCCAGGTGTTCGACAGCTTCTCCAACGGCTACAGGCCGGAGAACCAGCGCGAACCGTTGTTCCAGGCGCTCTGCAGCGCCAATGGTTTCGATGGAAGCGCCCTGCGCAATCAGGCGCAACAGGCCCGCGATCAGGTGGGTCACCACAGCCTCGAGGAGGTGAAGGGCTGGCTCTCCAACCAGGGCCAGGGCGCGCCGGAGCTGATCGCCTCCCTGCTGCGTGGCGTGCAGCGCGAGGATTTCCACTACTCACGGCTGGTGGCCGTCGGCCTGCTCAGCCTGCTGCAGAGCGCCCAGGGCGCCGATGCCCTCGATCCCCAGGCGCTGCGCAGCGCCGCCCATGAGATCGGGGAAGCGATGGGTCTGATCAAAGACCGCGTGGACAAAGACCTCAGCCTTTATGCCGGCAACATCGAAAAGATGAGCCAGGCCGTGGAGCTGATGGAGGAAACCGTGGCCGCCGAGCGCCGGCGCCGCGAGCGGGCCGCCGAAGGCAGCCCTACCTGAGCTCCAGCCGTCCCGCCAGGGCCGTTGATCCCGAACCGCGCCCCAGCATCACCAGCTGGGAGGCGCGTTTCACCACAACAGGCAAGCCGGGGGGCAGCAGCTGCAGGGCCTCCAAAGCCTTGGGCTGCAGCGTCAGCTGCCAATCACCAACGGCGGGCGGCTGAAGGGAGGGTGCCTGAACGGGGTTCGGGCCAACAAAGAGCAGCAGTTGATCGCTGGCCAGCCAGCGCCACCCCCCCACCACAGCACCGTCCTCACGGTTCCAGAGGGTGAGTGGCGGCTGGGGCTGCAGGCGGCTGAGCCCCTGTTGCTCCAGGGCGGTGCTGAGGTCGAGCAGCCAGCGCTCCCACAGCTTGCGCTCACCGGGCAGCCGCACCAGCAGCTGCAATCCAGCGCGGTAGGGCCCACCAGCCTGAGCCTGCAGGCGGAGGTTGAAGGGCGCACTCTGCAGCAGGCGCAACTGCTCGGGGCCGAGCCCATAGCGTTCGGCCAGAGCGGTGCGCAACAAGGCGGTGCTGAGCAACCCCCGCAACAGCAGATCGAGCCGCTGTCCGCGCAGCTCCAGCGGCGGTGCGTTGCTGGAGCCCAAAGGCAGAGAGGGCACCGCAAGCCGATCCGGTGCCGCACCGCGGGCCTCGGGGCTGGATTCGGCCTCGCCCTGCCAGAGCAAGGCCGCACGCTCGCTGCGCAGGCTGAGGCAGCCCTGCTGAAGCGTGATCGCCAGGGGGGCCAAGGGGCCCAGCATCTGGGCCAGGGCGGCAGGGTTCCAGAGCACACCTTCCTGCTGCACCAACATCTGGCTGCAGCGCAGAGCAAGCCCCTTGGGCGGACGGCGCCTGAGCTTGAGCTGCTCCTGCAGCAGCTGGCGAGCCAGGGGGCTCGGTGCCACCACGATCAGATCATCCACCCGAAGACCGTCAGCCGGGAGAGGGTCACTGGGCGCCGCCGAAAACACCAGATAGGCACCGGCATCGCCATGAGGGCCCCAGAACTGCCACCACAGCCGCCGTTGGGCGCGCCAGTGGCGCACGGCAGCACTGGGGCCTAAGCGTTGCAGCCACAGCGCCGGCGGGGGTTGGGCTGGCCGGGCCGCGAAGCTCTGCAGCAACGCCGCATCGGGCATCAGCCGATCCAAACCACTGGCCACGCGGCGGGGCACCAGCAGCACCAGAAACGCCGGAACCACCAGCAACACAGCGCTGGTGAGGGCCGTAACCCGCAGCGGCAAGGCCTTCAAACGCACGCCGGCACAGCCCCGTAGAGGGTGGTGCGCTGCTGCACCGGCCGCTGCAGCGTTGCGGCGGCCCCCCGCAGCGCCTCAACCGACTGAGCTGTACCGCCCAGGGCGCCAGCGGCACTGGTGATGCTTTCCTCCATCAAGGTGCCGCCCAGGTCGTTGCAACCCCAGCGCAGCGCTTCTGTGGCTCCCGCCAGGGTGAGCTTCACCCAGCTGGGCTGGTGATTCACGATCCAGTGCCCAAGCAGCAACCGCGCCTGCGCCGTGAGGGCCAGCATCGCCTGGAGATCGGGCTGATCACGACCCACGCGCTGCCGCAGGGCCGCAGGAGCCTGCGCACCGATAAAGGGGAGCAACACAAACTCGCTGAACCCAGCCTGGGAATGCTGCCAGGCCACCTGCTGCAGGGCCACCAGTGTGAGCAGATGCCCGGCGCGCTGCTGGCTGGTTTCCAGATGGCCCGCCATCAAGGTGGCCGTGCTGCGCAGGCCACTGCGATGCGCCTGAAGCACCACGGCACACCACTCACGTGCGGACAGCTTCTCAGGGCAAAGCCGTGCGCGCACCGCTTCATCGAGCACCTCGGCTGCGGTGCCAGGGATCGAGCCCAGGCCCGAAGCGATCAGGCCCTCCAGAACGGCCTGGAGCGGAATGGAATCCTGTTGAGCGATGAACAGGAGCTCCTGGGGCGAGAAGGCATGCAGGTGCACCCCCGGCGCGGCCTGCCGCAGGGCGTCCAGGAGCGCCTGGTAGTAGCGCAGCGCGGATCCATCCAGCTGGGCTTGCGGGTTGAGGCCGCCCTGAATGCACAGCTCCGTGGCACCGAGCCGAGCGGCTTCGGCGGCCCGCTGCTGCAGCGTGTCGAAGCTGTGCCAGTAGGCGCCATCAGCGCCAGGGTCGCGGCGGAAGGCGCAGAAGCTGCAGTGCTGCAGGCAGTGGTTGGTGAAATTGAGGTTGCGGTTCACCACGTAGGTGACCAGGTCGCCCACCAAGTGCTGGCGCCGGTGATCGGCCTGTTGCCGCAGGGCTTCTGTGGGCGGCTGAGCAAAAAGTTCAGCGGCCAGGGCCAGGGAGTCTGCGCTGGTGGGTGCAGCCGCTACAGCACGCTCCAGCTGCTGCTGCAGCTGGTGATCCCACGGCAAAGGAATGGCGGGCGCAGTCGAGGCTGGCTGCGGCGTTGCCAGCACAACCTCAGACGTGCGCCAGGCCCAGGGGTCGAACGACTCCTGAGTTGCACTCACCGCAGGGCCTTGGCTTTCGAGCGTGGCTTGGGAGCCGCTGCCACGGGTTGCTGGCGGCGCCGGCGATCCCGCCACTCCACGGTGGAGAGGTAGATCACACCACCACTCACAAACACCAGCAGGGAAGCCGCCAGGATGGCCAGCACGTTGTTGAGCGTGAGGCCAGCAACAACAACGTCGCTCACAGTCAGAAGTTGATGGAACCGTCGCCGTTACGGCCCCACACCACCATGGCGATCGAGAAGGTGAAGACGGCGCAGAGGGCGGCCCAACCCACGGTGACCAGCATGGTGCGGTTGCAAAGGTACGTGGAGTTTAGCGAGCGCCGGGGGCCAAACTGATGCTCCCAAGCGGCTTGTGATCGGATGGCACAACAGGCGGTGCAGGAGCGGCAGCGGGTGGAGGCCCCCTACCCGAATGGCCGCGTGATCGTGCTCGATGACGACCACAACACGTTTCAGCACGTGGTGGAGGTTTTGGTGCGCTACATCCCGGGCATGAGCGCCGATCGCGCCTGGGAGCTGGCGCACCAGATCGACGGCCAGGGCTCCGCGGTGGTCTGGAGCGGACCGCTCGAGCAGGCGGAGCTCTACCACCAACAGCTGGGAGCCGAAGGCCTCACGATGGCGCCGCTGGAGCGGTGCTGATCAGCGGCGGCTGCGGAGGAGCAAATCAAACAGAGGCCGTGTGCGCAGCCGCTGCGACTCGGCATCCAGCACGTAACTGAGCACTCGCCCGGCGCACACCGCCAGGCCGCGCACGTCGCCCTGATCCCGTTGTTCGCAGCTGATCAGCTGCGAGGGAGAACCCAGCTCCCGCAGCAGTTCTCGCCGCAACAGCTCGCGCATCTCCGGATGGACCCGGGCTGCCATCGCAACGACAAAGCGACTCACGGTCTAGCAGGAATCCCTAGGGTTGACGACCACATGCGGCAGCGATGGGGCGGCTGGTGATCACCCACAGCACCTACCTGGAGGGGCTGATCCCACTGCTCAAGCGGTTGGTGCAGGATCCCGCCATCGACACGATCACGCCTGCGGTGATCGCACGGGTGAAAGGCCGGTCGCCGGAGTTGCGTTTGCGGGTGTCAACCCCGATCACCGGCGGCTGGAAGCTGGTGGCCCGCCGCGGCAGCAGCGCCCAGGAGGTGTTCGTGGTCACGGCGCTCAACGCAGAAGCGCTCGAAGATCGAATCGTTCAGGCCCTGCACCGCTGAGCACCGGCTGGGCTCAGGCCTCCTCCCTCCAGATCGGGAACGTGGGCAGGAGCGCCTGCAGCTGCTGATTCGGCTC
>VGPP01000123.1 GCA_016882585.1 Cyanobacteria bacterium M_surface_7_m2_037 | reverse complement strand
GCGGCGTGCGCCTGCACCCCGATGGGCAGCCACTGGTGCTCACGGTGGAACGCGGCGGCCAAAGGCTGGAACTGAAGCTGCAGCTACCGCCCTCCAGCGATCCGCGCCTCGCCGCCAGGGACAATGGGGCCAACGCCTGATCCACCATGACCGCAACCCCCACCTACGGCGAGCTCACCAATCAGGGGGCTTCCACCAACATCGCCTGGCACCACGCCTCGGTGGATCGGGCGGCACGGGCGGAGCAGCGCGGACACAGCAGCGCCATCCTCTGGTTCACCGGCCTGAGCGGCTCGGGCAAGAGCACCCTGGCCAACGCCGTGAACCAGGCCCTGTTCGAGCGCGGCCTGGCCTGCTACGTGCTCGACGGCGACAACATCCGCCACGGCCTCTGCAAAGACCTCGGCTTCTCCGATGCCGACCGCGAAGAAAACATCCGCCGCATCGGTGAGGTGAGCAAGCTTTTCCTCGATGCGGGTGTGGTGGTGCTCACGGCTTTCGTATCGCCGTTCAAGGCCGACCGCGACCGCGCCCGTGCCCTGGTGGCCGCTGGTGATTTCGTGGAGATCCACTGCGCCGCTGATCTGAGCGTGTGCGAAGAGCGCGACACCAAAGGGCTCTACGCCAAGGCCCGCGCCGGCGAAATCAAGGAATTCACTGGCATTTCCAGCCCCTACGAGGCGCCCGAGAACCCCGAGCTGAAGGTGGACACCGGCAGCCAGACCCTCGAGCAGAGCGTGGAGCAGGTGCTCGCGCATCTGAGCGCTCAGGGCGTTATTCCGCAGCAGGGCTGAGCGGCGCGGGTTGCTGCGGCCGCCAGGCATCGAAAAACGTTTTGATGCAGCTGGCCACCGGCACCGCCAGCAGCAGCCCGAGCAGATCACCGAACCCCATCAGGCTGCCCACCCGGGCGCCCACCGGCAACGACACCAGCAGCCAGGCTGGCTGCAGCCCCACGATGCTGCCCATCAGGCGCGGCTGGATCACCTGATCCACCACCTGGCCCACGCTGATGGCCGCCACCAGCACCTCCACGCCGGTGCGGGGATCCTCCAGCGCCAACAGCACGCTCACCAGCACGATCGTGAGCGCACTGGCGTAGGGCACCAGCGTGGTGAAGCCGATCGCCACGGCAAACAGCACGCCGTAGGGGATGCCCAGCAGCGTGAACACCAGGATCTGCAGCACGCTCAGGATCACCGCCAGCAACACCTGGCCGGCGAAGTAGCCGCGGAAGGTGCGGTTGAGCGTGCTGATCACCAGATCGCGAACACCATCGGGCAACCAGCGAGCCAGACCGGCGACGATCCGCTCACCGCCGAGCAGCAGGAACACCGCCAGCACCACCACGATCACGGTGTTCACGGTGATGCCCACCGTGGCTCCCAGGATCCCCAGCACCCGCTGGCTGAGCTGGCTGGCCAGCTGACTGGCCCGGGCAAACAGGGTGCTGCTGAGATCGGTGAATTCGGTAGGCAGGCCGCGATCAGCAGCCCAGCCCTCCAGGCGATCGAGCCAGATCTCACCCTCCACCAGCCAGGAGGGCAGGGCATTGATCAGTTCACCCAGCTGCTCGATCAGCCGCGGCAGCAGCCAGAGGGCGGAGAGCACCAGTAGCCCGAGGCCCAGCCCCACCACCAGCAACACCGCCAGCAGCCGCGGTAGCCCCCGATCCGCCAGCCAGCGAGTGGGCAGATCCAGCAAAAAAGCAATCAGGGCCGCCGCCAGAAACAGGGCCGGGAAGGGCGCCAGCGGCAGCAGCAGCTGCCGCAGCACCCAGAGGTTGAGGGTGAGCAGCGGCAGGGCCAGGCTGAGGCGCAGCCAGAGCGGCAGCACCAGGCGCTCAAGCATCGGGAACGGGGTTCAGACCTTCAGCTTGCCGGCGCCCGCGGTGGCCTGCCACCAGAAGGCCAGCCAGGTGGCAATCCCCAGGAACTTCGCGCCTTCTTCAAACAGCTGCAGAGTGGAGTAATCCACAGGAATCACCTCCTGCAGCTGGTCGATGATCACCGAAAGACCCAGCAGCACCACGGCCAACAGAAACGAGCCCCCACCAAGGGCCCGCACCTGAGCACGGAAGCGAAACAGGATCAGCAGTGCAAAAATTGCGTACAAGCTGTACAGAAAACCGCTGCCGATGTAGCGGTCGTGCAGCAGGAACATGTCGTCGAGGCAGAGCAACAGCGAAAACCCGCCGCCGCACAGCAGCAGCTGCCGCACCCTCCCCCGCACATCCACCACGCCGGAGAGGGCACCAAACAGTGCAATCGCTGCCGCAGAGATCCAGAGCAGATAACCCACATTGGAGAGGAAGCCCACCCCAAGAGCGGTGTCGCAGCTCTGGGCCAGATCGCGAATCACCAGCTGCGTGCGGATACCAGCCGCCGAGCTGAGCAGAAGCGCCAGCACATAAACAAACAACGCCGGCAGCACAGCCACCAGCAGCACCCGCAACAGGGGGCGTTGAGGCAAACCCACAGGCATCCGAGCGCACGCAGCAAGTTGCCCGGACGTTAAGGCGGGGTTATGGGCAGGCGTTCTTCAGGGCATCTGCTGCAGGTAGGCGCTGCTGCCCAGCTCCAGCAGGCGGGCATCCTTGGCCACCACCTGATCGTGCAGGCCCTGCCGGTAGGCCGCCACCCGCTCGGCTAGGGCGGCATCGGCGGTAGCAAGGATCTGAGCCGCCAGCAGGCCGGCGTTGGTGCCATTGCCGATGGCCACGGTGGCCACGGGAATACCCGCTGGCATCTGCACGATCGAATGCAGCGAATCCACGCCGGAGAGGGCGCGTGTCTGCACCGGCACACCAATCACCGGCAGCGTGGTGAGGGAGGCCACCATCCCGGGCAGGTGAGCGGCACCACCGGCGCCGGCGATGATCACCTTGAAGCCGCGGCCGGCGGCCTGCTGGGCAAAGGCCACCATCTCCAAAGGGGTGCGATGAGCCGAGAGCACCCGCACCTCCGCAGCGATCCCAAAGCTCTGCAGCATCTCCACCGCCGGCTGCATCGTGGGCAGATCGGAGTCGCTGCCCATCACCACGGCCACGAGCGGGGCTGACTGTTCAGGCATCGGATGCAGGCAGCAAAGGCGGCGAGGATGGCATTCTCCCGCCCCGCTGTTCGATGCACTGGCTCAGCTCCGTGCGCCTACCGGCCACCACGGGCTTCTGGCGGATCGGTGTGGACCAGGAGCAGCGCATCGCGGCGATCGAACCGCTCAGCGCCGGTAGCGCCGCCACCGGCACCTGCTGGGGCGGTGATTGGCTGAGCCCGATGGGCCTTGATCTCCAGATCAACGGCGGACTGGGATTGGCGTTTCCGGAGCTCGCGCCTGGCGATCTACCGCGGCTGCTCGAGCTGCTCGAGCTGCTCTGGCGCGATGGCGTGGAGGCAATTGCTCCAACGCTGGTGACCTGCGGGATCGCCGAGCTGCGCCAAGCCCTAGGAGTTTTGCGCGAGGCACGGGCCCTGCACCAACCGGGGCGCTGCCGACTGCTGGGTGCCCACCTGGAGGGGCCCTTCCTGGCAGAGGCCCGGCGCGGCGCCCATCCCCGCCAGCACCTGGCTACGCCGAGCCTGGAAGCCCTCAACGCCCGCATCGCCGGCTTCGAGCAGGAGATCGCCTTGGTCACCCTGGCGCCGGAACTGCCTGGCGCCGGCGAGGTGATCGAAGCGCTGCGCGAGCAAGGGATTCTCGTGAGCCTGGGCCACAGCGAAGCGAGCGAACACCAAGCGGCTGAAGCCTTCAGCCAGGGGGTAGGGATGATCACCCACGCCTTCAACGCCATGCCCGGGCTGCATCACCGCGCCCCAGGCCCGATCGCCGCGGCGGCCCTGCGCGGCGATGTGGCCCTGGGGCTGATCGCCGATGGGGTGCATGTGGCGCCCTCGATGGCGGTGCTGCTGCAGCGCCTGCTGCCGGAGCAGACGCTGCTGGTGAGCGACGCCCTGGCTCCCTACGGCCTGGCCGATGGCGTGCACCGCTGGGATGAGCGCGCCCTGATCGTGGAGAACGGCAGCTGCCGCCTGGACGACGGCACCCTCGCCGGGGTCACCCTGCCGCTGCTGGAGGCGGTGCGGCGCCTGGCGAACTGGAGCGACGAGGCGGGCCTGGCGATCGCCGCCGCCACCGTGCTGCCACGCAGGCTGCTGGGGGGACCGGGCACAGCCGCCGAGCAACTGAGGGGCAGGCCTCTGACGGAGTGTCTGCGCTGGAGCGGCGACGCTGACGCTCTGCACTGGCAGTGGGCAGCCTGAATAGGATCCGCCCCATCCGAACCCACGCCGCCAGGCCCGAGCCGATGCCCACCGAGCAGCTCTCCCAAAGCACCGAGGCCCAGAAAGCGGCCGAGAAGCAGGAGGTGAAGGGCTACTTCGAAACCACCGGCTTCGATCGTTGGAACCGCATCTACAGCGAGTCCGACGATGTGAACAAGGTGCAGCGCAACATCCGCATCGGCCACCAGAAAACGGTGGACAACGTGCTGGCCTGGCTCAAGGAGCAGGGCAACCTGGCGGGCCGCAGCTTCTGCGATGCCGGCTGCGGCGTGGGCAGCCTCACCCTGCCGCTGGCGGAGCTCGGCGCTGGCTCCGTCGCCGCCTCGGATCTATCGGAAGCGATGGTGAAGGAAGCCGAGCGGCGCGCCATCGAAGCAGGTGTGCAGAAGGGGCAGATCAGCTTCCTCGCCTCTGATCTGGAGAGCCTCAGCGGCCGCTACAACACCGTGGTGTGCCTGGATGTGTTCATCCACTACCCCCAGCAGCCGGCTGAAGAGATGGTGCGCCACCTGGCCTCGATGGCCGAGCAGCACCTGATCGTGAGCTTCGCCCCCTACACCCCCCTGCTGGCGCTGCTCAAGGGCATTGGCCAGCTGTTCCCGGGCCCCAGCAAGACCACCCGCGCCTACACCCTCAAGGAAGCCGGCATCGTGAAGGCCGCCGAGGAAGCCGGCTTCGTGCTGAAGCGCCGCAGCCTCAACCAGGCACCCTTCTACTTCTCGCGCCTGTTGGCCTTCGAGAAGGCCTGA
>VGPP01000122.1 GCA_016882585.1 Cyanobacteria bacterium M_surface_7_m2_037 | reverse complement strand
ATCACCTGCAGCAGCAGCAGGCCCCAGATCAGTTCATGAATCGAACGCGGAATCGCCAGCAGGCGCCGGATCCCTTCCGCCGGCCAGCTGTGGCCGATCAGGGTGCGCCAGAGCAGGCGGGAGCTGGCCAGGCCTGCGGCGATGCCGATCAACAGGCTGGCGCACCAGCCGAGCAGGGCCATGCCTGCGGTGATCCCGAGACCCCGCAGCAGCGACTCGAGCACCACCGGATCGGTGGAGGGCTGCACTGCTGCTAGCAGAAACTGGCCGATTAGATCCCAGCCGCCCCCATGCACCAGGCCTGGCAGCAGCGCCACCAGCGGCAGCAGCACCAGCGCGGGCAACAGCAGCAGCAGCGGCGCAGCGGGTTTCATCGGGTGAGGGTGGGTTCTGCGATACCGGCGTAGAGGGTTTCAAGGTCTGAGCTTTGGAGCTGCGCCACGGGGCGGTCCCAGCAGATCCTTCCCTGGCGCAGGCCGATCACCCGATCGAACCCCTGCAGCAGATCAGGCCGGTGCAGGCTCAACAGCAACGCCCGCGGTGGTGCGGCCTGCTCCAACAGCAGCTGCAGCAACTCCTGCGCCAAGCGTGGATCCAGGCTGGCCAGCGGTTCATCGGCCAGCAACAGCTGCGGCTGCTGGCGCAGCAAGCGCGCGATGGCCACCCGTTGGCGCTGGCCGCCCGAGAGCTCACCCACGGGTTGGCTGAGCAGATGGGGCTCGAGATCCACCTGGCGCAGCGCCTGGGCGCAGGCCTCGCTCTCCAGGGGCAGCAGCAGGTTGAGCACCGCCCGCGGCCAGCCCCAGCTGGCCAGCCGGCCGCAGTTGAGGTTCTGCTGCACGCTGAGCTCTTCAATCAGCCGCAGGTCTTGCCAGAGGGTGCCGATGCGGGCCTGTTGGCGGCGCCGGGCCCGGGCACTGCGGGCCCGGGGTTGTCCGCTCCAGCGCACCTCGCCCTGGCTGGGCTGCAGCAAGCCATTGGCCACCGCCAGCAGCGTGCTCTTGCCAGCACCGCTCGCCCCCAGCAAGGCCACCCGCTCGCCCGGATCCAGCCGCAGCTCGATGTCCTCCAGCCGAGGGAGCTGCCGGCCGGGCACCATCACGTGGCGCAGCTCGAGCACCGGGCTGGATTGGCTTGCGCTTGCGTTGAGGCCGGGGTCGCTCATGGCTTCCCACTGTGCCTGCCGGGCTACAGCGAGCTGAAGCGGAAGGCCAGCAGCGCCAGGATCAACCCCACGAGCATCAGCTCGATGATGTCGGGGCCGCGGGGGTTCATCAGCGGCCCTCCTCGCCTTCGATGCGCTTCACCGATGGCAGGGTGAGAGCCAGCAAGAGCAAGGGGATCTCCAACCAGAGCACGCCATTGCCCAGGGCGATCACGGCTAGATCGATGGCCGCCAGCGAGCGCAGGAACAGCACCCACACATCGTCGCCCTCACTGCAGCTGCGCTGCCAGAGCAGCAACCCGGCCACCACCAGCACCAGATCCAGCAGCAGCGTCATCGGAACGTGAGGGGCGCGGGTGCGGGGCGCATAGGCGCCCCACGATCGGAATGCCCCTCGATTCTGCTGCCTGCTGGCCTCAGGCGCCCGTGATCAGCGGATCTGGCCGATCTGGCGACCCACCTGTTCGATCCGGCTGTAGGCACTGGCCTTGGCCGTGGTGAACTGCTGGGCTCCGAACAGGCTCAGGATCTGCTTCTGCTCGGGATTGCTCGGCCGCCAGCTCAGGATCGCCTGTTGGATTCGGTTGGTGAAGCCCTTGCCGAAGCGCTTGTCGAGATCCGGCTGCGCGATCCAGTGGTAGTCGGGATAGCCCGGTGTTTTCCAGATCGCCATCACCTTGGAGCGACTGGCCTTGCCGTTGTGCAGGTTGGAGCGCCACACCTGCTCATTCACGGCGCCGGCCTCGTAGGCACCGCTCTGCACCAGGGCGATGGTGGCGTCATGGCTGCCGCTGAAGCCCGGTGAGCCGCCGGCGAACTGATTCGGTTTCACCCCGGCCTGGCCGAGGAAGTATTGCGGCATCAAGCGGCCGGAGGTGGAGCTTTCCGAGCCGAAGGTGAAGCGTTTGCCCTTGAGCTGGCTCAGCCCCTGCACGGTGGTGACCGGCTTCAGCCCGCTCTTGGTGTTGGCGATGAAGATCGTGTGGAAGGAGGCGTCGATGTCGCGTTGAGCGAGCACCTTGGCGCCGGGCTTCTGCAGGCGTGCCTGCACGCCGGTGAGGCCGCCGAACCACACCAGATCGAGGTTGCCGGTGCGGAACGCACTCACCGCTGCGGCGTAGTTGGTGACAGGCACGTACTGCACCTGCACCCCGAGTTGTTTGCTTAGCTCATTGGCCACAAGCCCATAGAGCCGGTTCAGCTTCTCCGGCTGCTGATCGGGAATGGCACTGATGCGCAGCACCGGTTTGCTGCTCTGCTGGGCCTGCACGGCTGGCAGGGGAGCCAGTGCCGGACTGAGGGAGGGAAGGGCCGCCGGAGCCAGGGCCAGGCCGATACCGGCCAGTACGGCGGCCGAACGTTCTCGGCCGCGTTGGGGGAACTTGAACATGCTCGGTTGCTGAATCAGCTGCGGGATCACCGCAACGGGTGCTCGCTGATTCTCCCTGCGCGCCGGCCGCTTTACAGGCTGCGCACGAAGCGCTCGAGCCGGTTGAGCCCGTCGTCGATGGTGCTGTTGGCGGCTGCGCAGGAGAGGCGAATGCAGCGGTCGTCGCCGAAGGCCACGCCGGGCACCACCGCCAGGCCGTGCTCATCGAGCAGTCGGTTGCAGAAGGTCATCGAGTCGAGGCCGGTGCTGCTCACATCCGGGAAGGCGTAGAAGGCCCCTTCGGGCGGGAGCAGCTGCAGCCCGTCGATGGCCTGCAGACCATCGCTCAGCCGTTGGCGGCGTTCGTTGAATTGCTCCGCCATGGCGTGCACGCAGTCGCGGGAGCCTTCGATCGCGGCCAGGGCGCCGAATTGGGCAAAGCTGCACACGTTGCTGGTGCTCTGGCTCTGGAGCGCAATGGCCGCCTTCACCACATCGGCGTTGCCGGCAAGCCAGCCGATGCGCCAGCCCGTCATTGCCCACCCCTTGGCGAAGCCATTCACGGTGAACACCCGATCGGCGAGATCCGGCGCCACAGCAGCCAGGCTGTGGTGCTGATGGCCAGGGGCCAGTAGGAATTCGTAGATCTCATCGCACACCACCGCCACCTGGGGATGGCGGCGCAGCACGGCGGCGATGGCTTCCAGCTCCTCGCGGCTCAGCACCATCCCCGTGGGGTTACTAGGGCTGTTGAGCACCAGCAGCTTGCTGGCGGGTGTGATGGCGGCCTCGAGCTGAGTGGGATCGAGCCGGAAGCCTTCAGCGGCGGAACTGGGCAGCAGCCGCACCGAAGCTCCCGCCAGGCGCGCGATCTCCGGATAGCTCAGCCAATACGGAGCGGGCAGCAGCAGCTCATCACCCGGGCCCAGCAGCACCTGAAACAGGTTGTAGAGCGCCTGCTTGCCGCCATTGGTCACCAGCACCTGTTCGGCGCGGGTGGGCACCTGGTTTTCGCGGTTCAGTTTTGCGGCGATCGCCTCCCGCAGGGCTGGCTCACCGGCGGCGGGGCCGTAGCGGGTTTGGCCATTGCGCAAAGCCGCGGCGGCCGCCTCACAAATGAAGGAGGGGGTGTCGAAATCGGGCTCGCCGGCGCTGAGGCTGCAGATGTCGTGGCCTTCGGCCTTGAGCGCCTTGGATTTGGCGGCGATGGCCAGGGTGAGGGAAGGCTGAAGAGCCTCGGCCCGGGCGGACAGCGTCAGGTTGCGCTGAGAGGGCGGGCGCAGCATCGGCGCAGCGACGAAAGGGGCAACGCCGCAGGGCTTTGCCGGTGTGATGTGCATCCTGCCGTATGCACCATCCGCGCAAGCGTTCAGCGCACACTGTTTGGTAGCGGCGAGCCTGGTAAGCCCCGTGTCTGATCAGGCCGTGTTGGATTCGATGGAGCCGGTAGCCGCAGCGGTGGTGCTGGCCGCCGACAACCCCGAAGCTCTTGCGGCTTTTTATGCGGCCTTGGTGGACGCTTCCCCCACGCCAGGATTCAGCACGGCCCATTGGCGTGTGCTGCTGCCGGCGATGGGCTGGCTGGAGCTGTATCGCCCAAGCCGCCAGCGGCCCTTGCCACAGGGGCGCGGACGGCTTGCGGTGTGCCTCAAACGCCAGGGGGACGCGGCCGCGTTGGCGCGATGGATGGAGCAGGCGCTGGCGCTGGGGGCTGAGCGGTTGGAAGAGCCCCGGCAGGAAGCCTTCGGCCATGAAGTGTGGCTGCTCGATCCCGAAGGCAATGGCCTGCTGCTGCTGGTGAGCGCTGCATAAAGTCGCCGTCATGACGATGTTTCCGCCGGCCGCCAGTCGCCCGTCTGCGTTCGAGCAGGAGCAACAGCTCACGCAGCTGGCCGCGGCCTGTGATGGCTGCCGCCGCTGCGGCCTCGGCAGCAGCCGCATCCAGGTGGTGGTGAGCCGCGGCAATCCCCAGGCGCCGCTGATGGTGATCGGGGAGGGCCCGGGAGCTCAGGAAGACGAGCAAGGCAAGCCGTTTGTGGGGCGTTCCGGCCAGCTGCTCGATCGAATGCTCGAGAGCGTTGGCATCGATAGCAATCGCGATGCCTACGTGTGCAACATCGTGAAGTGCCGGCCACCGGAGAACCGCAAGCCCACCGCCCTGGAGATGGCCGCCTGCCGGCCCTGGCTGGAGCAGCAGATCGCCTTGGTGGATCCGGCGGTGATCCTGTTGGCCGGTGCCACGGCGGTGGAAGGCCTGCTGGGCATCAAGGGAGGCATCACCAAGCTGCGCGGCCAGTGGCGCAAAGGTGAGGGGGGAAGCCTGGAGGGCCGCTGGTTAATGCCGATCCTGCATCCCTCCTATCTGCTGCGCAACGCGTCCAAGGAGCGTGGTTCACCCAAATGGCTCACCTGGCACGACCTCCAGGATGTGCAGCGGCGCCTGGCCCAATTGACCACTCCGCTGTGACAGGCTTGCGCCAACCATTTCGGCCCTAGCGCGCGCTGCTGCCATGACCGCC